>CAMWJV010000060.1 GCA_947174665.1 uncultured Lachnospiraceae bacterium | reverse complement strand
AGGAGATGGCCGGTAAAAATATTTTTATTGATGGAGGATATCCCGTAGATATATCCGAAGATATTGCTGAACTGCTCAGCATGGCCCGGCACAACGAGTATGAGGAACATGATGATGTTTACAAAAACTTTGGTGAAAAGGCCAGAGAGGAAGGATTTGAGCGAATAGCTGCTTCCTTTTTCCAGATTGCCGATATTGAGAAAATACACGGTGACCGTTTCGGAAAATATGCAGAACTTATAAAGGAAGGAAAATTGTTTGTATCCGATGTGGAAGAAGAATGGATGTGCTTAAACTGCGGCTTCGTGTACAAGGGGACAAGTGCGCCCTATGTGTGTCCTGTGTGCCATCATGACAGAGGCTTTTTTATTCGTTTCAATCTTATGCCAATTGAGGCGATGGGTGCAAAATAAATACTTGTGGTATCGAAAAAATAAGTGTATTATAGAAATGTCAGAATATCTTTTACACGAAGAAGGGATACCTTGAATGAAATTTAAGATCAATAACAAGTATTTTCGCTGGGGGCTCACTGCTTTTCTTGCAATCGCTGCTGCAATTGTCTTTTATTATTTTGTGTTCCACAGCTCCAACATAAAATCCGGCATCAAAACTATCACGAATATTTTGATGCCTGTGGTAGTTGGAATGGTGATAGCATATCTGCTCACGCCTGTTTTGAATTTTGTAGAACAGAAAATTTTATTTCCTCTTTGCAAAAAACTCAAGCTAAAAGACGGTAAAAAGAAAAAATCAGTTGTCCGCTGCATCAGCATTCTGATCACTGTCTTTTTGTTTGTGGGTTTGATTTATTTTCTGTTGCACATGTTGATATCTCAGATTGTTCCCAGTGTGCAGAATATTGTCACAAATTTTGATTCCTATACCACAAGTATCACAAAATGGCTGAATCAGGCGCTGGAGGATAATCCGGAAGCTGGTGAGTATGTGATTAAGACCGTCACCAAGTATTCCGCAGAACTGGAAGACTGGTTTACGGATATTCTGCCAAATACCGCCGCAGGACTGATCAAGACGGTTTCCATGAGTGCCATCGGCGTTTTTGGTGTTGTGTGGGACTTTATCATCGGATTTATTATTTCCATCTATATGATGGCCAGCAAGGAGAAGTTTGCCGGTCAGGCTAAAAAGATTATTTATGCCGTATTTGAGCAGGATACATCCAATATCTTAATCAAAAATCTTCGGTTTACCCACCAGACCTTTATAGGATTTCTGGGCGGAAAGATTGTGGATTCCATCATTATCGGAATCCTGTGCTTTATCGGAACTTCTTTTTTGAAACTGCCCTATGCGGCACTTGTCAGTGTCATTATCGGAGTTACAAATATCATACCGTTTTTCGGACCTTTTTTGGGTGCCGTGCCCTGTACACTGCTGATTTTTGTTGTGAATCCCCTGCGGCCGCTGAATTGTCTGTATTTTGTATTGTTTATCCTTATTCTGCAGCAGGTTGACGGCAATATCATCGGCCCGAAGATTCTGGGTAATTCAACAGGGCTGACCGGATTTTGGGTTATCTTTGCGATTACTCTGTTTGGCGGGTTGTTTGGCGTGTTTGGTATGATCATCGGCGTGCCTATTTTAGCAGTGATCTACGCTGCTGTCCGCGCTGCCGTAAACATAGCGTTAGACAAGAAACAATTGCCGACGGAATCAAGGAAATATGAGAAACTGGATTATGTGGATGAGAGTGGTTTTCATGAAATTAACACGGAAGATGATACAGGGAAAAACAATAGAACCGTAAAATCAGGCGGAAGTCGGCAGTTTCAGGCAAAGAGGCATTATGTTTGGCACTCAAAAATGGATGACAAAACAAAAAATGTAACAGAGAAAAAGGATAATGACCATGAGATTTCTGATTCAGAGGGTAAATGAGGCAAATGTATCCGTGGACGAAAACGTCATCGGAAGAATCGGAAGGGGTCTGCTGGTTTTTATAGGTATCAGTGGGAATGACAATACAGAAATTGCTGATAAAATGGTTAAAAAACTGTTGGGACTCCGGATTTTTGAGGACGAGAACGGCAAGACAAACCTGGATCTGAAGGCAGTGGACGGGCAACTGCTTCTGATTTCCCAGTTTACACTTTACGCAGACTGCAGGAAGGGCAATCGGCCATCCTTCACAGACGCAGGTGCGCCGGATCTGGCGAATGAACTGTACAGATACATAATTGAGTGCTGCAGACGGGAGATAGCAGTAGTGGAAGAGGGAAGCTTCGGAGCTGAGATGAAGGTTTCGCTGATAAATGATGGCCCCTTTACCATATTTCTTGACTCTGAGGATATATGCCGCTGATTTCGTGCACTTTTTTCTATATTAACAGGCTTTAATATTGCCGGGTTTCTGTTCCGATGCAACCTGTCCTATGATATAATGATCTTACCCTGAATCAGTAAACGGCCGAATGTGTCGTCAGCAGGAAATTAACAAGCGAAAGGAGATTTAAGATGGTTATTTTAATTACTGTTGCAGCTGTTGTTCTTTTCTTTCTTTTGATCTTTGTTACAGGCTATGTGAAGGCATCGCCCGACACGGCGATGATCATTTCCGGCCTGAGAAAGAATCCCAAGGTGCTGATCGGTAAGGCGGGGATTAAGATTCCTTTCCTTGAGAGAAAGGATGAACTGAACCTTCAGTTGATTCCCATTGATGTAAAGACATCCAATGCAGTTCCCACCGCCGATTACATCAACATTAATGTGGATGCCACAGTCAATGTTAAGATCAGTGACAATGAGGAGCGTCTGAAGCTGGCAGCACAAAACTTCCTGAACAAGAACGCGGAGTACATAGGCCGCGTAGCCAGAGAAGTTCTGGAGGGCAACGTGCGTGAGATCGTAGGTAAGATGGCACTGGAAGAAATGGTGTCTGACCGTCAGAAATTTGCGTTTCTGGTAAAAGAGAATGCAGAACCGGACCTTGCGGCTATGGGGCTTGACATAATCAGCTTCAATGTGCAGAATTTTGTGGATGGCAACGGCGTCATTGAAAACCTGGGTGTGGATAACATCGTCAAGATTCAAAAGAATGCTGCCATTTCCCGTGCAGAGAGCGAAAAGGAAATTGCCAAGGCACAGGCTAATGCAAAACGTGAGGCAAATGAAGCTGAGGTTAATGCAGAATCTGAGATTGCCAAGAAACAGAATGAACTGGCTATCCAGAAAGCTGAGCTGAAGCGCGAATCGGATATCAAGAAGGCTGAGGCTGACGCAGCATATAAGATTCAGGAAGAGGAACAGCGTAAAACGGTGGAGATTACCACCGCAAACGCGAATATCGCAAAACAGGAGAAGGAAATCCTCCTGAAGCAGCGTGAGGCCGAGGTTATGGAACAGGCCCTGGACGCACAGGTTAAGAAGAAAGCTGAAGCAGAGAAATTTGCAAAACAGCAGCAGGCTGACGCACAGCTGTACGAGCGCCAGCGCGAAGCAGAAGCAAAAAAATTCGAAACCGAGAAGGAAGCCGAGGCAATGAAGGCTCAGGCGGAAGCAAAGAAATTTACCATGGAGCAGGAGGCGGAAGGTATCCGCACCAGAGGTCTTGCAGAGGCAGAGGCTATTCGTGCAAAATCCGTTGCCGAGGCTGAAGGTATTGAGAAGAAAGCTGAAGCTATGGCTAAAATGGGTGAAGCCGCAGTCCTGGAAATGTACTTTAAGGCACTGCCTGAAGTGGTTAAGAATGCTGCTGAACCTCTTAACAGCGTTGACAGGATCACTATGTACGGTGAAGGAAATTCTTCCAAGCTGATGAAAGATATTATGGGAACCGTTGTACAGGTGACAGATGGTCTGAAGGAATCCACCGGTGTAGACTTACAGGCAGTTCTTTCCGGATTCCTGGCAGGCAAGGTTGCAACTGTCGGTAATGCCGCAGGTAATAAAGGCAACACATCAGCGAATTCCTCAGATGATGCAACCGTAGAATAAAGATGTTAAAGATGGTATTTAATTGATCAAATAATTATCCCTGCCTTTGCTGATTGATATAGCAAAGGCAGGGAAGTCTTTTAGCTTTAGACACAACTTTAACGAATTAGTTGGCAGCTTAAGCTTGCGTTGTAACCATTCAAAGTTTATACAACTATTCGTTAAAGTTTCTCACTTTTCCGAAAGCCTCTGAATTGTCCGGGGGACGATTCGGAGGTCAAGCGACTTGCATCGTACAGACTGAAAACCCCAACTTGGCGGAAATGGAATAAAGCATTGTGAATGACCATGAACAATGCTACCTCTACCACTTGACGCTATCGGATATTTCAAGCCTGTACGATGCAACAAAGCGCCGTGTTGTGCGGAGGGCGCTCTGTGACGCAACAGAGTGCCCGGGAGCGGTACAACATTTTGGAAAAGTCAACTTTAACGGTCGAAGGCGCAAAGAGTTGGCGTATCTAGGACGAGTAACAGGACTCGCCTGGAAGAAGCTGCTCTTTCCTAGTAGATGATCAGACATCATCTACTAGGAGAAAACAGCAAAACTTTTTATCTTAGAAGTCTGAAAAGGCTTCTTTTTTTTGCCCAAAACTTTTTGAAAACAGGTCGGTACACATAAAAATTTCAAAAAAACAATTTTTCATATGTGTACCGAAGGGAAAAAAAACCTCAAACCCTATGTGTACTAATGTGTACCGGGGCTTCAAACCCTCTATTTTGCGGAGTTTTTTCCTTCTCCGCCACAACTAGGGCCTGTGTTGTGGCGGATGTGTACTAATGTGTACCGGGTCTGCCGGGACACATTGGTACACGGGAAAGAGGAGGCTCGTTGCGACGGGGGAGCAACGAGGGGAAAACCCCTGTTTTTTAGGGGTTGTCCCGCAACATTGAACGGGAGGAAAAAGCATGAACAAAAACAGAAAGACGGCAAAAAAAGAAGAGGAGAGGACACCGAATTTTCGGGCAAGAATTTTTGAGGTTGTATCAGAACAGCTAACAGAGGAACAAATTGAAAAGGTATTGGACAGTCACAAAATAATCAGCAAGTACGCATGGATATGCCATGACAAGGATACCTACACAAAATCAGATGAACGCAAAAATCCCGAACACAAAACGGGAACGCTAAAAAAGGCGCACTACCATGTAGTCATGCAATTAAGCACCCCGGAAGAAATCCGTATAATTGCGAAATGGTTTGATGTTCCACCCAATCTCGTCGAAGTACCGAAAGGTAAAGGTGATAGGTTACTTGATAAGGTGGAGTATCTGCCACATAGTAGCGAGAAAGAACAGGCGAAAGGGAAGTACCGTTACCCGGACGAGGAAGTCCACGCAAACTTTGACTGGCGCGCGAAATTGGATGAGCGGGAAATGAACAAGGTCAAGTACGGCAAACAGGATGTAACGCCAAAGGAGTGTATGCGGTATGCGGTTCTGAAAGAGGGCAAAACGCTTAAACAGTGCGAAGAAGAAAACCCTCTGTTATTTGCGGAAGACATAGAAAAGTTGAAAAAGCTCCGGGGGCAGTACCTAATGAGTTGTGACCCACCTATGTACCGGGTAAACTTTTTTATACAAGGCGACGGCGGCATGGGAAAAGGTCTGTTGTGTCGTGCGTTGGCGCGTTCTCTGTTTCCGAATTTAACAGAAGACGACGAGATATTTTTTATTGTAGGAGCAAATGGAGTTGGATTTGAAGGCTATGACGGACAACCTTGCATTATCTGGAATGATAAGCGGTCTTACGAATTGGTCAAGATGTTGGGCGGTGTAGGCAATGTATTTGATGTTTTCGATACCTTTCCAACGAGGTCAAAACAGAATGTGAAATACAGTAGTGTGAACCTTATCAATGCGGTGAACATAGTAAATGCGGACCAGAACTATACGGAATTTTTGGACGGACTCGCCGGGGAATATACGGACAGGGACGGGAATTTCCACAAGGCTGAGGATAAGTCACAAAGCTATCGCCGCTTTCCCATGATGCTAGTCCTTCACGAAGAAGATTATGACATGCTCATAAACAAAGGGTACATGGACAACACGCGGAACTTTTTTGAGTACTACAAGTATCAGCACATACGGGGCAACTTTGCGAGGATAAGTCAAAAGTGCCATGACAGAACCATAGCGCAAAAGTACGAGGCACAGACCATAGCCCCCGTGGTAGAACAGCACAATCTGATTGCGGACAAGCTCACAAAACAGGTTGACGATATGGCGGCATTGGAAGCGGAGTTTGCGGATTATGGAACGTACAGTAAAGAAGTGGTGTATGTGCAAGGTAGCATGGAGGTGGACAAGGACGGCTTCATAAAGATTCCCAAAGGGGAGGAGTTGCCGTTCGATTAACAAGTAACGATGATCATTACTTAGCCCCCGGCAGGGCGAGGGGTTTTGCAAAGCAAAACCTACCGAGATAGGCTTTGAAAAAGCCGAAAGGAGATGAGGCAATGAACACACAAAAATATAAGGTGGGAAACCTTGGCTTGCTAAGTGAGGCAGACCGGTCAATGTACGACAAAAAAGACACAATCAGCAAGAGCATCATTGACCCGGCAAGGACTCATTTAAACTACAATCTGTGTCCACACCCACAATACACCACCGCACAGGTCAAGGAGATAAACAAAAAAATCCGGGGCAAGGAGATAGCCAAAAATGCCGTGGCATGGGGTAGCACGATAGTCACCGTGCCACAGGATTACGGTGGCAACCTACAAGATTTTTTTGCAACAGCATACAAGGGACTGAAAAAGATGTACAAGCTCAAGGACGAGGACATAATCAGCGCGTACGTCCATATGGATGAGACCACACCACACATGCACTTTTACTTTATCCCGGTCAAGCACGAACAGGACAAAGACCGCATAAAATGGGACGGTGTAATGCCGCGTAAGATGTATCAGCAACAGCACCGCATTTTGCAAAAGTACATGACCGAGGTGCTACAGACCCCCGTCAATCTGCTCAACGGTGCAACCAAAGGCATAGATGTGCGGACCATGACGGCGGACGAAAAGCGGCTATCCATGCGGGTTGAGGCTCTAAAAAAGTCCGTAAGCGGTTTAAGAAAGCAAGAAATCAGTGCGAAAAAATCCTTGGACGCAATAGAGGCTGAAATCGCCGAGAAGCAAGAAATAGCCGATAAAGTGTTTAAACCGTATCAAGATGCCGTAGAGCGTCTGTTAGGACAGTTTGCAAAATTGACCCCGAAACAGCAAGCCAAAGAACGGTCGGTACTCGATATGGTGGAAAAAAGCGGACGGATTTTCGGTAACAGAAATCCGAAAGAAATCGCCAAAGCAACCACGGCCTTGGAAAAAGAATCCGAACGCATAGAATCCGAATACCTATCAATCGAGGATGACGATGACTTTGAGCGGTAACAGGTAGACACACAAGTGCTTTTGCCTTATCAGCTTTGCCGCCAACGAGGAGACGCATCAGCCCTTTTGATGCGTCCCGCAATCAGGCATTGCGTGGCTGCTTAACGCTTGTTCCTTTTCTTACTAGGGATGCGGTTGCGGTGTAATTCCTCCTACAAGGCCGAGTTTGCTTGGCATGATTCCCTTTATAGGGGATGCGCGGAGCGCATGTATAGACGCTTTATCGGAGCGAACTCTTCGTTAAAGTTGTCTTTTGCGCATAGTTGTCTTTATGATGAATCCACTCTCTTACAGACCATATTCCGCAAAGAAATACGCTGCCATCTGGGCCCTGGAACTGAAGGGTTCCGTCTCTAAAAGCCGGGAGACTTCCTCCTTGGTATAAAAATCAGCCTCAATCTGTTCGTTTTCAGAAGTATGATCCTCGAAGGTGCCTTCAGCCTCCACAAAGGCAATATAGGTGGTAGTGTCGGAAATGGCAACTGCAGCGAAGGAAGGAGGCAGAATTTTTTTGATGTTCTTCACATGCAGGCCGGTCTCTTCATAAAGCTCACGGGCGATGCAGTCCTCAATGGACTCGTCGGCCTCCAGCATCCCGGCGCACAAATTATAGACAGTTCTGTTTACACCCATGCGAAATTCATGCAAAAGGAGCAATTTCCCATCACAGGTCGCTACAATGGACACTCCGCTGGGCTTTCCGCCCACATCCTCAATTCCCTGTAACTCTCTGCGGCTCACCATTTCATATTTCTTTTCCCGCCCTGATTTATTCAAATAGGTGATTTCATAGTTTTTCAGATATTTTCCGTCCCTGACCTTTTCAAATCTTAAAAATTCCATGATAATACTCTCCTGTCATATATATGCGTCTGCATTGACTTGTAATGTTTACGCCGCACCCCAAAGTCATCGGATCTCGGGTTCTGCCAGGGCCTCTCGGAGCGGTTTTGTTATCTTCTTACGGGTGATTTCTACCAGCCCAAGAGGTGTCATATCTACCACCACTGTCTTTACCCTGTCCCGACGTACATTCTTTTTCAGGCAGTCCATTACTTCCGCTCTGCTCTCCTCTTCTTTCATATTGATGAAATCCACTATAATTATGCCGGAAAGATTGCGGAGCCGTATCTGCCTGGCAATTTCTTCCGCCGCCTCCAGATTCACTTTGAGGAAGGCATCTTTTCTGCCTTCGTATTTACCGGAATTTACATCGATGACAGTGAGCGCTTCCGTGGGCTGAATCATGAGATAACCGCCGGATTTGAGCCATACATGCTCTCCCAGCGCCGCCTCTATCCTGCTGTCCAGACTGTAAAGCTTAGACAGGGAAAGCAGAGAATCCTCATACAGGCGCAGCTTCTTTTCAGGCAGATGAACAGTTTTGTATTCCTCCAGCTGTGTGTACATCGCCGGGTTATCGGTGAGCAGCTCCGAAAATTCATCGGCGGATACCAGATTATTTAAGATTCCTGCCATAATATTGTCAATGAGACCGGTCTTTTTAAGACAACTGAAGCAGGTGCGGTGGACAGCATTTTGAAAAAAGGTGACATACTCATCCAAAAAGTGCCTGAAGTGTTCCGCAAGCTGCTCCGTTCCGCTCGATGTGAGTTCTGCTGCTTTTGTTCTGACGATCAGTCCAAAGGAAGGCATCCCGGACAGGTTCGAAGATAAAATGTCATGGTCCGGCCGCGTCAGACAGCCTCCTTCTATAATACCGGTTTCCTTCAGCATTTTTTCCAGCGCTTTCTTTTCATCTGTGGCAAGTTTAGTGGAAAATCCCACCCGCGTCGAGCCGAAGGCAAGGGCAAAATAATCGTTTGAGAGAGAAATATGTGCTGTAACGGAGGGCTGCTTTGTCTTCTGCGCATCCCTGGTAACCTGTACGATCAGTTCGTCTCCCTCCAGAATCTGTCCGTCAAAAACCCGGTTCAAAAGAAAGGGAAACTGAGCGTCCTTTAAAGAAAGAAAGCAGATTTCTCCCGGCTGGATTTCCACAAAGCAGGCATTGATATTTTTCACCACATTTGCAACCTTCGCCAGATAGATTGCCCCCACCCGGCTTTCTTCCGGAAAGGCGGCCACCGTCAGTTTATCCCCTTTCAGCAAAAGAACACAGTTCTTTTCGTGATACTGTGTAAAAATAAGCTTACCTTCATCGGTTTTTCTGATGGCAATTTCCTCTTCTGAAATTGTTACGGCCGTCTTTTCGGCAATTTTGCGGCTCATGCGACTATCTCTCCGATTTCTCCCAGGGACACAAACTGCCCCGTCCTGCGGAATCCTGTTTCATCCTCATCTGATGCTTCATCCTCATCAGATTCATCTGCATCTGTGTAGACATCCTCTCTGGTGATCAGAAGTGCATTTTCCTGTAATTTTTCTCCAGCCTCTGCCAGAAGCGCTTCTATCACCTGCCCCGGTTTGATGTTTCCGGCACTGGAGGCATCAACCAGCATGGAAAAGGCCGTGCCGTCCCATTTCAGCTCAAATATGCCGGGTCTCAGATTAAATTCCCTTGTCCCCTTTTTTGTTTCCTTTATAAATGAAATATTTTCTTTTGCAAGAAAACCGGGAAGAGCCTGCGTAATATCGGTTTTGGGTGCCCGTCCTTCCCGAAAGCGTACAGTATAAGAAGCGGCCGCCACGCTTGCCATGGCATTTCCGGCATTATCGGGAAGAACTCTTGCGGATAAGATTTCAATGCCATAGACACTGGCAGCGTTCAGCCGGTCTACCACATCCTGACAGGAGCTCAGAGAATGAACCTCAATATCCATATACTCCCCGTTGCTTTCAAGTCCTACCCCCAGAGGCGCTGCAAAGGTCATGATCTGATGGGGGCTGAATCCCCCTGTATATGCTATGTCCAGTTCAGCCCTTCGGATTGCCTTCTGAAAAAAACGCATGACATCCAAGTGCCCGATAAAGCGAACCGGACCGTATTTTCTGAATTTAACTCTTAATTTCACACTAGCACCCTCCTGTCACAAGCACCTGTTCTTGCCGCTCAACACAGATGCCGCCCCCGAACTTGGCGGCGCCGCAGCCCTGGCACTGCTGTTTGCAGTTTGCGGAGATCTCTTCTCTCTGGGCTTTCTCCCACTCACGCTTTAAAAAATCCTTTGTGACACCGCAGTCGATGAAATCCCAGGGCAGGATTTCGTCCAGAGGACGTTCCCTGTGGGTATAGAAATCAACGAACAGGCCGCATTCCTCTATGGTGCTGACCCAGCGCTCATGGTCATAGCATTCGCCCCAGGCATCATAAATACTGCCCTTTTCATAGACCCGGCGAATTACTTCCCCCAACCGTCTGTCGCCCCTTGCCAGTACACCTTCCATCACACTTGCGTCCGCCTCATGCCAGTTATATTTGATGCTCTTTTGATTCAACTGTTCGGAGATAGCTTTTCTGGTCTGGTATGCTTTTTCGATAAATTCATCCTTGGTGCATTGCCTTGCCCACTGAAAGGGGGTAAATGGCTTGGGCACAAAAAAAGAAGTACTTGTCACAATCTGCACTTTCCCGTTTACCCGCTTTTCCTTCGGCACCGTGTCAAAAAAGACGGCAGCTATCTTGTTGCTGAGTTCCGCGATACCTCTGATGTCCTCCTCTGTCTCCGTGGGCAGTCCCAGCATGAAATAAAGTTTTACCCTTGTCCAGCCACCCTCAAATGCAAGGGCTGAACCATTCAGTATGGCTTCCTCCGTCAGTCCCTTGTTGATCACATTGCGGAGGCGCTGACTTCCCGCTTCCGGCGCAAAGGTGAGACTGGATTTTCTGACATCCTGAACCTTGCTCATGACATCCAGGGAAAAAGCGTCAATGCGCAGGGAAGGAAGCGATATATTGATATGTTTTTTGCCGCATTCTTCCAATAAAAAATCAATCAGTTCAGGCAGTCTGCTGTAGTCGCTTGAACTTAGAGAGCTTAAGGTGATCTCTTCCTGACCGGTGTTTTTCAGCATTTCCACAGCCCACTGCTTCAGGGTTTCCACATCCCGTTCCCTCACGGGACGGTAAAGTTGTCCTGCCTGACAAAATCTGCATCCCCGGATGCACCCTCTCTGAATTTCCAGTACCACCCTGTCCTGAGTGATTTTGATAAAAGGAACAATGGGTTTCATGGGATAGTACGTATCCGTGACATCCAGCTGGATTTCTTTTGTGACTTTGTCCGGAATTCCATCCTCTGTGGGCAGAAAGCTTTTGATAGTACCGTCGTCATTGTAGGATGTCTTGTAAAAGCGGGGCACATACATACCGGGTATTTTGGCTGCCCGCCGCAGAAATTCCATCCGATCCAGTCCGGCAGCCCTGCATTCCTTATAAATATCCAGAAGGCAGCGATACTGCGTCTCACCTTCCCCGATATAGAATATGTCAAAAAAATCTGCCAAAGGCTCCGGATTGTAGGTGCAGGGGCCGCCTCCGATCACAATCGGGCAGTCCTCTCCTCTCTCCGCAGCCGACAGTGGAATCTGTGCCAGATCCAGAACCTGAAGAATGTTGGTATAGCACATTTCATATTGGATTGTGATGCCGAGAAAATCAAAAGTTTTTACAGGTTCCTGGGATTCCAGAGCAAACAGGGGAATTTTCTCTTTCCGCATGATGGCATCCAGATCCAGCCAGGGGGAATACACTCTCTCACACCAGACATCCTCCCAGGAATTGAACATATCGTAGAGAATCTGTATGCCGAGATGGGACATACCGATTTCGTACACGTCCGGGAAACACATGCAGAAACGGATGGAAACGGCATTTTTGTCTTTAACCACAGAGTTTACCTCATGGCCGATATACCGTTCCGGTTTTTCTATTTTCATCAGAATATCATCGGAAAGAGCGAGACAATTCATCAAAAGCCTCCATAATTATCAAGCGTTAGAAATTACCCGCTCATTGTACCATACCTTATTTGCTTTTGCAAATTGAAAACTCAGGCCGCTTCCTCCACATTATCAAATCCGTTTAGCTATGCAGTGACCTTCTTATTTTACGGTAAATCCGAATTTTTCTAGCGTTTCATTATATTCAGAAATAATCTGCTCCTTATTTTTCATGTAAAAGGGCTTATATTTATCATTCTGCGCAATTGCAGCATCCATTACCTGTGTCAGCTTATCGTATATCGGCTTTAATTCAGCGGCGGTAAATGTCGTTTTACCATCCATTATTCTTGCAAATTCCCCACTGGCAATCATGAGAAAAGCTTTGTATTCAAAAAATATAGAATATTCAAAATAAAAATTTTTTTCTTCTTCAGTGGATCTGCCGGCCACATCATGTGCCTTAAAATACAACTTTCGAATGTTGTCATCATTTTGAAGCATTTCCATGTTGCCGTTTTTTTCAATTAACTCAAAAAATGCATTTGCAGCTTCATATGCATATTCCATGCGTTTTTTATATATCCGGTTCATTTTGCTCCCTCCTTTTTCAGAAAATGTACAGTATTTATACATAGTACCGGGCCTGTGCCTCCCACATCCGGCTGTAGATCCCTTCCTTATCCTGCAGAAGCTCCTCGTGGCTTCCTGTCTGTACGATATGACCTTCGTCAAAGACAACTATAGTATCGCAGAACCTGCAGCTGGACATTCTGTGAGAGATAAATATCGCAGTCTTGTCTTCCACCATCCTGTTAAAGCGCTGATAAATGTCCTGTTCTGCAATCGGATCCAGCGCGCTTGTGGGTTCGTCGAGAATAACCACCGGAGCGTCGCGGTACAGTGCCCGGGCCAGAGCCAGCTTCTGCTTCTCCCCGCCGGAGATTTCCAGCCCTTCCTCCCCGTCTTCCTGCTGATCCTTCAGCAGTTTCGTGTGAATCCCTTCCTTCATCTCCGTTACTCTATCGTACAGACCGGCTTCCTCAAGGCTCCTCCGCACCCTGTCTTCATCAAAATCCTGGCTGGCGGACACATTTTCCGCCACAGAGAAGGAGAAAATCTTATAGTCCTGAAAAACAACGGAAAAGAGCCGTATATACTCGTTGTAATCATATTTCTTAACATTGATTCCGTTCAGCAGGATTTCTCCTTCCGTTGGGTCATAGAGACGGCACAGGAGTTTGATAAACGTGGTCTTTCCGGCTCCGTTTGCACCCACAATGGCAAGTCTGCCCCCTGTGCGCAGGCGGAAAGAAACATTCTTCAGGGCCATTTCACCGCTGCCGGGATAGCCAAAGGACACATTTTTAAACTCCAGTTCATACTCATTGTCTATTCTCTTCTCCACAGGCAGCGTTCCCTCATATTTCTCGTTGGGGATTTCCAGATATTCACTGTAACTGCTCAGATAAGTGTTCTGCGTCTTAAGCCAAATAAGGGTCGAGGACAGCTGCCTGATCTGACCCTGCAGCAGTAACAGTGTGCTCACATATTTGGTCAGTCCGCCGACACTGATGATTCCAAGTATGGCCTTCAATCCCGCAAACAGATAGGCGCACAGCATAAAACCATACTGCAGGGCGTAGTTTCGGAAGTCTATCTTAAGAGTCCTGTGCAGAGCATCTTTTTTGATGTTGTCTATCTCCGTCATGGCGCTCATGCTTCTGGCACGGATAATATTACCCATGTGGAAAATACGAATATCCTTTCCTGCGGGATACTGGAACATCAGGTTAAAAAAGTACCAGTAGATTCTGGAACTGTTCACATTTGCCATGTCCACCTTATATTGAATCTTTCCTTTTCCTGCCTCACATCTGCCGCCAAGCCAAATACCCGCTCCCATCAACAGCAGAAGAAGGATCGTGCTGACCGGAGAACGGAAGAAAGAAAACAGTATACCCTCTCCCGCAGCCCTGGAAATCATAAACAGGCCCCTCATGGTCACAACAGCACCCAGGATGGAAAAGCCTGTTCCGAATATATCCAGCACTGTCCGGGTATATCCGTTCAGACCACCCATGGCATCTACATTATTCTGGGCTTTCGCCATAAGCTCCCGAATATCGTTTTTCTCCAGAATGTCATAGTCCAAAGCCATGGTCTTCCCCGCCAGAGCAATATTTCTGTTATCATAAAGCCGCACTCTTCCAATACCCTGAAAAACCCCGAATATCTCTTTTGCCAGTGAAAGAAGAAATACTGTACCTGTCAGGATTATGGCATATGTCATAATTTCATTGAAGGAGGCGCCTGCCGCCAGCATATCCACAATCTGCGCTCCCAGGATGATCGCCGCAAAGGGGATTGCTCTTTCAAACAGCATGATGGCAAAAGTGAGAGGGATAAAGGAGGGTGACATCCTGTGAATCAGACGGATATTCTTTTTAACATTTTTCAAAAATTCTCTGTTCATTCCGATGCTCCTTCCTGATAATATTTGCTCTGTATCTGAAACATTTCCGCATATTTGCCGCACTGCTTCAATAATTCTTCATGAGTGCCCTGCTCTAAAATCTCTCCTTTTTCCAGATACAGTATTCTGTCGCAAAATCTGGTGCTTGCCAGCCGATGGGAGATAAACAGGGACGTTTTCCTGTGGGCAATACTTTCATATTCCTGATATACCCTGCTCTCTGCAATGGGATCCAGGGCGGCAGTGGGTTCATCCAGCACCAGCACAGGCGCGTCCTTATATACCGCTCTTGCCAGCATCAGCTTCTGGGCCATTCCGCCGGAAAGCTCAATGCCGTCCGACCGGAAGTTCTGGGTGAGGTATGTCATTTCCCTGTTTTCCAGCCTGGCAATATCCTCGGAAATTCCTGCGATTTTCAGGCATTCCCACACCCTTTCCAAGTCCGTTTGTTCATCCGTTTCACCCGACACATTGCAGGCAATGGAGAACGGAAGCATGTTGGATTCCTGAAAAATCGTACTTATCAGCTTATAATACTCGTTCAGATTGTACTCCTCAATGGAGTGGCCTCCCACCAGGATCTCTCCCTTTGTGGGATGATAGAAGCCACAGAGCAGTTTTACAAGTGTGCTTTTCCCGGCGCCGTTATGTCCAACCAGCGCTATCTTTTCCCCCGACCGTATCGTAACATTCAGGTTCTTCAGGATATATTCCGGCCCTTCCTCATATTGAAAAGACACATTGCGAAATTCAATTTCAGGTGCCCCGTCTTTCAACGCAGCTGCCGCAGTCAGACCGCCCTCCCGCAGGAAACGGTTGGGATAGTCCATCATTCTGCGATAGTCACGCAGCATTCGGCTGCCGTCGCACACCTGGGCCCAGTTGTCCCGCATTCCTCCGATCCAGTTTGAAATCCCGGATACTACTCCGAGACAGAAGGTAAATTCCGCCAGTGAGAGGCTTCCATCCAACACCTGTGCAATGAGAATAGCATAGGCCAGGACATCTCTTGCCAGGATAAACAGGCAGTCTGCTCCCGACACGCAAAACCATCCTTTTTGCCGCTTTCTCTCCATCCCGAGATTCCTTCGGAGCAGACGCAGAAATCCGCTGCAAAACCATTCTGCCATATTGTAGATGCGGATATCCTTGCCGTTTTCCACAGACATTGTCTGTTGATTCAGATAATAGATCCGTCCCCATATCCGGAACTGCTCTTCTTTCATGGATTCCGTTATATTTCTGGCACGTTTTTCCAGCAGCATTCCCACTGCGGTCATGATCAGAATGACCAGCAATATCCGGATATCCAGCACGGATATAGTAAGTGAATAGATTAGTGTTCCTATGGCGTTGGCAGCAAAGACGGGAACTCCGTAGTACATCTTGCCAACACCCTGGCGGAATACATTCACCGCGTGGCTTGCCTGATTCAGCAGTCTCTGCTGCTTCTGAGACTCAACATTTTCATAGTCAGCATCCAGGCTTTTTTCCACCAGTCCCATGAGGAATTTTCTGTTCTGCACACTCTCTACATAAAATTCATTCCATTCTGTCACCGCATGCTGAAGGCAGGACAGTAATCCCATAGCAGACAGCATGGCCGTTATCAGCAGCGCATATCTCCCCGGGTCGCTGCCTCCTGTCACGGCTGCCACTGCCGCCGCTGTCATCAGATTGCCTGTCAGCGGCAGCGCCACTATCAGCAGCACCTGTCCTGCCAGAATGTATTTTGTCCGGGGCTGTTCCCGGAACAGAATTTGATAGATATACCGGATATTACTTCCCAGACTGTAGCTTTTTTTCTGCTGTTTCATTCTTTCTCCCTGCATTTTCTTCGTTTTCACTTTATTTACCGCATTCCTGATCTTGTGAATAAAATAATTATAACAATTAAATTTATACTTAAAAAAATTCGTGCACAAATTGACTAAATTCGTACACGAACATAATATCTTCCGTATTCATCTGTATATTACCTGTCCATAACCCGGGTGTTACTGTACACCCGGCAAATCCTGCAGCGGCAGCATGATTTCCGTTGAAAAAACGCCGGGTTCGTTGGCTCTTCTGATGTATCCCCGATATTTTTCCACAATAGCGTCAATCCTTTTCAGCCCATGCCCGTGATTTCCTCTCTTCTGTGTGATATATTCCCGATCAGGCTTCCGTATGGTTTCATTGGTAGCATTTGTGACGGAAATATAGAGCTGGCTTCTGCGCACACAGATATAGATACGCAGGAATCTTGCCACATCCTCCGGCAGTACGGAACAAGATTCCACCGCATTGTCAATCAGATTGCCGATCAGCACACACAGGTCAATATCCGAGACGGAAAGTTCTCCGAAGAGTTCCACTTTACAGTTAATGTTTACAGACTCCTTCTCCGCCAGGGACAGCTTGCTGTTTAAAATGGCATCCAGGCTTACATTTCCCGTCTGGTATTTAACTTTTACCTGCTTCAAATCTTCATCAAGCTGGTCCAGGTAACGAACTGCCTCCTCCATCTGCTCCATTGCAATATGGGCTTTTAATTTCTGCATATGATTGTGATAGTCATGTCTCCAGCCCCGCATGGTGTTGTAGATTTCCTTTACCTCCTCCACCTGCCGGGACAGAGCCTGCGCCTGGTATTCCATGATTTTTTTTTCATATTTTTTTCGAGTTTGTAAGGAATTCACAAGAATTGCCAGCAGAAGCAGCACGGCAATCAGCAGAATACATATTATGGGCACAGCGTCCCCTGTTATTTCCGGCATAAAGTTTTCTCCTAAAGATAATATTCCATGAATCCTTCATTCAGTGCCTTATATGCCCCCCTGCTGACCGGCAGGACCTCTCCGTTTTCCAGAAAGCATTCCTCTCTGGTTATCCTGATGACATACTCCAGATTCACGATGGTGGAGCGGTTTACAAAAACAAATCTTTTTTTGTCAAGGCTTTCACTGACCTGTGCCAGACTGCCCTTCCACTCATAGGTTTCCCTGTCCGTCATCATCTGCAGATAATGGCCCTCCACCCTGACAAACAGAATATCGGAAAAAGCAATCCGCAGGCTCTCACCCTGATAGCGGAAAGCAAAATATTCCTCTTTCCTGTGAAGTATTTTCTCACAACAATATTGTAATGCGGAATTCAGTTCCGTTTTTTTCACAGGCTTCAGCAGATAACGTACAGCCCCGATCTCATAGCCTTCAAAGACAAAATCCTGCACTCCTGTCAAAAACACGATCTGCAGTCCCTTATCCTGCTTCCGTATATTCCTGGCCAATTCCATACCGTTCATGGCGCCCAGCATAATATCCAGAAATACAATATCAAGCATGTCCGGTGTCTCATATTTAAAGAGAAATTCCTCTGCACTGGCATAGCTTGCCAACTGAAGACTGTGTCCGGTTTCTGATGCCCATTCCTCAATCAGACTTTGCACATAGTCCCGGGCAGCTGTCTCATTTTCCACAATTCCGATTCTGACGATCATACGACTCCTTTATCATATAATACAGGCAGTGAAACGAATAGCGGCCGCGCAGCCGGATAATTCGGCGGAAGCGGCTTTTATAAATATATCACCTTCCCTGTCTGCTGACAAGGAAATGTTTTGGTTCTTTCCGGACTTGCAGGGGCATATTCTGTAATAAGCTTTACACAAAACCGGACGAACAGTAATGAGAGATGTGACAACAGAACGAAAATTACAGTTGATTCAGCAGATACGCTCACGCTATAAAGAAGACCGGTACGACATGAGCAACCGGGAAAGAATTTTGTATGGCAGGGAAAGCGTGCGTCCCTGGGAGGAAGATGGGGATGACCCTGAATGGGAACAGATGCCCCAGTCCTCATTCCGGCTTCGCATCCTGCTTGCAGTCCTGCTCTTTGCGGCCGTAGTTGCAATAGATACCAACGGGACCTCGCTGTGGGGAATCACTGCTGAAAAGGTATATCAGATCATTTCCGAAGACTATGAGGACAAAATTGAAGAATGGGTGGAGACGCTGTCCAGATAAATCTCCACCCTGTTTTCGCTCTGCCTGTTTACAGGTAACAGTACCGTGACCTGTCTGAACTGTTATGTTTACAAATTTCCGCAGAGAAATTTATATGCGTTCAAAATATTTTGCTGCTGTTTCCCCGCAATGAAATAATAGTCCTGCTGTTCCTGCCCCTCCATATAGAGATAGGAACCGTAAGCGGGAATATCACAGTTGATGACTTTGCCTGAGGTGGCGGGCAAAATGCCGTAACCTTTATCTGACATCAGAAAAGGAAGTCCTTCTCCCGTTGAAATATATCTTGCGCTGCCTCTGAGTTTCAGCCCGCCCTGTCCGGCTGGGCCCATAGCAAACAACTGCTCACCCTTTTGTAAATCAAAAAACAGCCAGGAACCCTTTTCATCGCACTGCCGCCCTTCCTGTCTGCGCTCGCTCAAAAGGGAGGTTCCCTTTGCGTCCAGGTATTTGACCGCACCGGATGCTTTTTCAATCTGCACGGTTACTTCCCCTGTTGAAAGCTCCACAAGTCTGCCGCTGTCCCGGTATTTCCACCTCCCGTCTGTCTTTTTAACCGCGATCATCGGATGGACGTTCCCTTTCAGTGTTGTCCCCCGTGCAAAGGTCATGCGGATAATGCCGCTTCCCACCGGACTGATGCGCAGAGTTCCATATTGGCTTTGCAGGTACAGGCCGTCCGCCTGTTTTGACACCCATTTCACACCCAGATTGATTTTGGAATGCCCCCTGGGACGAAGCTGTTCCGTGGCCGGCATATCTCCGAAGGAATGCGCTGTCTCCTTTGCAGAGGATGCCTTGAATCCGGCCGTTGCAGACACTGGTATCGAAGAAACGGTTGCCGATGGCTTGGACGCTGAAGACTCGTTGGATTGAGATCGTGCAATGCCTGTGGGCTTTATAAGCTTTGAAGTATCTGCTTTCACCCTTGTCCTGCCGGGGCTATTTATGGA
>CAMWJV010000059.1 GCA_947174665.1 uncultured Lachnospiraceae bacterium | reverse complement strand
AGTATAACCGGCACTCTTTTTACCGCAGGGAGTTACGTCATCACCCGTATTCCCAATTGCTGCATGATGAAAATATGGAGTCTTTTTGCTCTTATCAAAATTTCCGGGAAACGGCGGAATGAGAATCAGGCTGTCAACAAAAAGGTTCTTGAGGCGGCATCTGCCGAAAAAGCCGGGTTCTTTTCCGCTGATCATTTTATAGAGAATCAAAGCGAGTGGGAAGAAATCCGGTTTGGCGTGTCTACTATGGAATATTCAGGATGTGAGATCATGGCGGTATACAATGCCCTGTTTGATCTGGGAAATGAAATGACGGCGCAGAGCATGGCGGAACTGATCAGCGAATTTGAGAGAAAGGGTGCTGTTCTGAGCGGCAGGTGGGGCTGCGCGCCCGGTTCCATTTATAAATACTTTGTCCGACGGGGTTACAAAGTGACCATGACCACCTGCGCCGATCCGGACACCATAAATGCTATCGGAGAAAACAGCAGTTCCGTGATCATTACCGCATACAATGACCGGAATGATATCCGCAAAATGATACACACTATCAGCATCACCAAAGATAATCTCGGAAGCTTTACGCTTCACAACGCCTACAAACGGACAAATGGGCAATATGCTGCATACAGCGGAGACAGCCCCATTAAAAACTTATGGGATGTTATCGGTGTTATGTCTCAGGGACAGGCGGCGCCCATATGTGTCATCGGAATCAGGGCGGCAAGTGCAGCACCATAGCATGGTAATAGTTCAGACATGTCTGCCATCAGCCGCCTGGGACAATGGATTCCTGCAAAGACCGTAAAAAACGTCGGTACTTAGTCTCCGTACTTTGGAGACTTATGTACCGTTACGTTTTTTCCCGAGCGGAAGCGCGTCTGAGCAGGAATTCACTGTCCCTCAGGCGGTGTGACTTGCTGCAAATGCTGAACTGTCATTATTAACTCTTGACAATGGTTCCGGCACTTGCTAATATATTGAATATTAATACGAAAGGACAAGGGAGCATATTCATGGTCTGTATTTCTGACAGCAAGATCATCATGAACCAGCAGCAACAGCTTATTGCCAATCCGGACAATGGGCTTTTTGAATTGTGTTCATGACAGTTCCCTATCTCAATTTACATGAACAAAACGGTCGAAAGCTCATAACGGGTTTTCGGCCGTTTTTTGTCGAATAGGAAATAACGGGCTTGCCCGCTTTTTTATGTACAGGGCCGCATGTGGAATTAAGCTGCTGATTGGCAATATTAAAAATAACAAGGAAAGGAATATGATGTCATTGCTCCAAAAGGCATCATAAAGGTGCAGGTATGTTCAGAAAACGTCTTATGAAAAACGAAAGGCCCGTATTCCCCAAGCGGGCAGTCATCACCGCAGGTATGCCATACGGCAATAAGAATCTGCATTTCGGACATGTGGGGGGCATGTTTGTGCATGCGGACATTTTTGCCAGATTTCTGCGGGACAGGATCGGAAAGGAGAATGTCATTTTTCTTTCAGGGACAGACTGCTATGGCTCGCCGATCCTGGAGAGCTATCGAAAACTGAAAGAGGCGGGTTATGAAGGAACCATGGAAGATTATGTGGCTTCCAACCACCAAAGTCAGAAAAAGACACTGGATGATTATGGAATCAGTCTGGACTTTTTTGGTGCGTCTGCATTGGGAGAGGCAGGAGAAATTCACAGACATATGTCTGCGGAGGTGTTTCAAGGGTTATACCGGAACGGATATATAGAAAAGCTGTCGGTTCCTCAGTTCTATGACGAAGAGATAGGGATTTTCCTGAATGGGCGCCAGGTGACGGGCAGATGCCCAATCCCCGGCTGTACCTCGGATAAAGCATATGCGGATGAATGCTCTCTTGGACATCAGTTCCTGCCCTCGGAACTGATAGACCCTGTCAGCTGTATATCCGGCAGAAGACCTGTGTTGAAAGAAGTGGAGAACTGGTATTTCGAGCTGGAAAACTGTATTGATATCATGAAGGAATACAATGATTTTCTGAGGAGAAATACCAATACCAGAAAGTATCAGTTGGAGACGGTAGAAGAGTTTTTAAAGAAGCCCATGCTGTATGTGCCGAAGAAATATGTGGAGAGCCCGGAGGAACTGTCAAAGCGTCTGCCGGGACACCGCTGTATTGACGAGGAAAAGAAAAACTCCATATTATTTGAATTTGAGACGCTGGAAGACAGGGATAAAGCTAAAGCCGTATTTGAGGAACTGGGCATTCATTACACTTCAGGGAAGACGCTGGTCCCTTTCCGGCTGTCAGGAAATGTGGAATGGGGAGTACCCTTTCCCGATTGTGAAGAATTGAAAGGTCTGACCTTTTGGGTGTGGCCGGAATCCTTATGGGCGCCGGTTTCCTTTACCAGGGCATATCTCAGACAGAAAGGCCGGGAAGAGGAATGGCGTAAGTGGTGGGGGGATGATGACGCCATGGTCTATCAGTTCATCGGGGAAGATAATATTTATTTCTATGCCATTGCGCAGACGGGGCTGTTTACCGGTCTTCAGGTTCCCAAAGGAACGAAGCCTGATATGGAAAAGGTACATCTCTCCCATATCATAGCAAACCGTCATCTGCTGTATATGGATGCGAAGGCCAGCAGCAGTTCCGACAAAAAGCCGCCTATGGCCGACGAGCTGTTGAATTATTATACAAAGGATCAGTTGCGCATGCATTTTATGAGTCTGGGACTGTCTTCAAAAAGTGTGAGCTTCAGGCCTCAGGCGTTCCTGCAGGAAGAGGAACGGGCTGGGGCGGATATGGTACTGAAAGAGGGGAATTTGATCACGAATGTCTTCAACCGGCTGATACGTTCCTGCTTTTATGCGGTTCAGAACAATTATGCGGGGAAGATTCCTGCAGGTGAAGCAGACGAAAAGATCAGGGATATGGCCGCGAAGACAGTGTTGGAGTATGAACGTTATATGTATGATCAGGCATTTCACAGGATTTCCTATCTTCTGGATGACTTTATCAGGGAAGTCAACAAACATTGGGTGAATCAGGTAAAACTTGCCGATTTACATGGAGATACTGCCTTGAGAAGGCAGATTGTGACGGATTGCTTTTATGCCTGTAAGGTCATGGCAGTGCTGGTGCACCCGATTGCACCGGAGGGCTGCGAAAAGTTCAGGGAGTATATGAATATAGGAGAGGAGTTGTGGAATTGGGACTATATTCTGGAGCCGATTTCCTTCTACACGGGTGATCTGGCCCGGCATGAGCTGAAGGTGCTGGAGCCGAGGGAGGACTTTTTCAAAAAGCATGAGTGCCAGATTGAATTTTCCTAAACCTCAGGTTGATTTTTTCACGTTTTCTTTAAAACAACATGTATTGTAAGTTCGGCTTATTTAACCTACAATATACTTACGGCTTTACCCGGGGAAAATGCGTTTTGCAGTGCCGAAAATAAATTGGAGGTCAGTACTTATATGATTGAGATGGAAAAAATCGGAAAGAGGATTGCGGCTCTGCGAAAGGAACAGGGATATACAGGAGAGGCGCTTGCGGAGCGTCTGCAGGTAAGCCCACAGGCTGTATCAAAATGGGAGAATGCAAAATGTCTGCCGGAGACAGCCATTCTTCCTGCGCTGGCGGAGGCGCTGGACTGCAGCATTGACAGCCTGTTGTGTCCCCGGGAGCTTTTTATTCTGGAAGCGGTCTATACAGACGGGCAGACTCAGGTTCCCGTGACACGGTTCCTGAACGACATGGTGCGCGACAACACACTCAACATTTATGTAAATGCACCGTTTATCGGCGCTTCCATTGAAAGCGACCGGCTGAAGCTTTTGCTTGTAAAATTCCAGACACCAAAGGGTCTTTACTTTTCCTGCGCTTTACAGAACGAAAATCTGATCCTGGATATGAAAAGTGAAGGTTTTGCGGGGGACAGGGCATTTCAGATTATCGGAGCATACTATGGGAACGAAAAGGAGTATTCCTCCGCCATGCAGAAGATAGAGCATTATGAGTATTTCAAACGGGACAGGATAGAGGTGAATCATGAAAGTTTTCCCAGCAATCCCGCAAGTGATGACACGGAATATCTGACGCTGATCTATCTGAATGCCGAGGGAATTCATGCCATCAGCTGTCCGGAAAATGATACTCTATATTATGTGGAGCATGGCACAAAACTTCTGCTTCGGGATCATTCAAAATGTATTTTGAAAAATGTGATGCGTTTGTCCTGGGAGGGGAAAGGCGGCGGACAAATGTGTCCCTGGGCAGGTTCGCTTCATGCGGCGCTTAAATATATGGGAGAACCGTACACTTATGAGCAGATTATGGGAATGAGCGGTGCATGTTATCGGATATGTTTTACGGATGTCTGGGATTACAGCTGTACGGATGCCCTTGTGGCCTTTGATTATGTCACGCCCTTGTACAGCGCTATCGGCTATTCCTTCAGAATCGTGGAAAGACTGGAAAAGCAGGAGAGGAAAGCGGAGCGTCTTGCTATCATGGAGGACATTCAAAACGGCAAACCGGTACTGGCGATCAATCTGCGGGTTGCTCCTGAGTGGGGGGTGATCACAGGTTACACCGATAACGGCAGTCATTTTTTGTGCCGCACCTATTTTGATAAAGACATTTTTGATGCACTGGAGCAGGAGGATGAGCAAAGGCAGGCGGATAGTCGGAAGCAGGCAGACCGGCAGACTGTTTTTGAGGAGAATGAGGGGTATCTTTTCAGCGATTTCTGGCCTTTTATCATTATACACTTTGGTGAGAAAAAGAATGTGAAGCCGCCGCTGGATATTCTGAAAACTTCCCTTACCACACTCATTGACTCTTTTCAGGCTGAAGAATGCCGCGGTTATCATCAGGGCAGGGATGCGTACAAGGCATGGATCAGAGGGCTTTCACAGGAGTCTGATTTTAGGATTGAAGATGAAAGAGACAATGTTTTGAGACGGCTGGACGTAAACGATAATATGCTGTGTAACCTGGCAGATGCAAGACGTGCGGCTGCTGCCTGGCTGCGGGAGGACATGTCGCTGATTTATGAAACGGGACGGCAGTATCTGGCAAAAATTGCAGAGAACTGTCAGACAATTTCTGATACCGTGTCTGCGTTTCGGGACAGGGTGCGCCGGACTTCTGCGTGTGAAATTGCGTATAATACCATAAACGCATATGGCGTGTCCACACCGGGACTCCGAAAGGAGCAGATTGAGCTGCTTGAAAATGCGCTTGTTTTGGAAGAAGAGAACTGCAGACTTGCGGAAATGATACTGGAACTGCCGGAAATGATGAGGTGAGGGTATCACCCGATTTAGTTTTGAAAGAGAATGGTCGGAGGAAGGTGAAGGATAGATTTATGAAGACAAAGTTAATTATGTTCGAAGGCATTCCCGGTTCCGGAAAATCAACGATGGCACATAAAACGGCTTTAATATTAAATAAGAATAGAATTCCCAATAATTTATACCGTGAAGGATGCCTTCACCCTGCCAATCTGGATGGATATGTGGTAATGTCACCGGAGGAACTGGAAGCGCTGATCCAAAGATTTCCGCAGCATACAGAGCGGATAAGAAGTCATCATATCTGTATGGATGGTTTTATGCTGGTTCAAAGGCAAAAGGATTATCGTGCAGACAGTCAGATATTTCGATTTTTAGAGCAATATGCCATTTGGGACAGCGGATTGGATTTTGAACTGTTTGCAAAGCTTCACAGGAAAAGGTGGTCCGCATTTTCACAGAATGCCGCAGTGAAGGATGAAACGTCAATTTTTGAATGTGCATTTTTACAGGATCATATTACAGAACTGATGCTGTTTTATGAAAAGTCGGAATCAGAAATAATTGAATATTTTAAGGCGCTGGAAGAAACCATTTTGCTACTGAATCCCTTTCTTATTTATCTGCAGCAAGATTGTGTGGATGAAACGATAGGCCGCATTTCCCGACAGAGGATTCACGAACCTGATGGGAGACCCTGGGCAGAGCGGGTGGCGGAAATGGTATCGGAGAGTCCTTACGGAAAAGCAAATGCACTTGTCGGATACGCCGGTATGGTTGAGTTTTTTAAACGGAGAAAGGATATGGATTTAAAGGTACTGAACAGTCTTAAGATCAGACATATCTTTATTGATAATGATGACTATGACTGGAAGAGAATGCAGGGCAGAGTATTTAGCGTGGTAGAAGAGGTAATGGGCATATAGGTTTCACCTATATGCCCTCCCTGTAAAAATCATCCCTTATTTCGGACATTACCAGATAACATTCTTTTCCGTAAAGCAGCTTTGCCGGAATCCGCCACGGACGGCCGTAATAGAAATTGTCCGCCGCAAGTTCGCCGTCGGCGTAAATCTGTGCCACATCATATTCGCCGGGGATTTCGATAAAGCCGGCATCGCCGGATACCCATATTTTTTTCCATGTTCTGTTTCTGATGCCGCCTATGTTAAGTTCATCGGCATAGGGAGGGACAAAAGGCTCGCTGACTGACTCAAACTCTGCTTCTGCCTGCATAAATTCTCTTTTGACGGCATAATGCTCAAATTCCGAACCATTCCACCTGTCATATGCAAAATCACCCTCCTGCACCGAACGGATTTCGCCGTCATATTCATAGAGATCACAATTATCACCAATATAAAGCACATCGGAAAGCCTGCGGGCATATCTGGCCCTGTCAGGGGAAAGGGTTACAAGCAGGATATTATTTACTTTAACGGATTCCCCGCTTTGGGGTTTGTAAATTTCTCCGCTGCTGAATTTATATTCCGGCTCTATGCCTTCGATTTCCACAAAGAAATATACATCGCCTGTCCGGCATAAGAGCTGTGCTGTAGCATTCTCCAGTATGTTTCCTGATAAATCCATGTGAAACGGAAGAATAAAGCTTACATCGCCGCAAATGTCAACGGGAGGAAACTGTACCGTGCCTGTATCAAAAATTGCGTCGTGAACGTCCTCCAGCTTTGCCAGGCGCTGATAATGATTTACAAATACAAATCCGCTGTTTCCGTCGGTGCGCATACAGTATCTCAGGGATGTCCGGTCATCCGGCCCGATGCCGGTCTCTGCCTCCACGGTTTCCATAGGAGCAAGAATATGGCCGAAATCATTTACAAACAGATGCAGCATATTCAATAACCTGTATTGTTCACGTATTTCGCCATATTCCGAAATGGGGGCCTGAAAATCATAGGACAGTATGGAATAGTCGTTGGGATAACCGGTTGCCTTTGACTCGTTCAGCGTGGACAGCCTGCCGATCTTGTTTGTGCCGCCCTTAAACATGTAATAGCCCACAAGATTATTTCCGGAACCCAGCTTTACAAGAGAGAGGGCATAAATATCCATTCCTGATATAATGGGGCGCCGATGATGGGTCACCTGTATGCCTCCGCCCAGTTCGCAGGTCGCAAAGGGATACCTCTCATAGGGCAGTCGCCAGCCGTCTCTGTCCGTGTCCGCAATCATGTCTTTTCCGATGGCGGAGTCGTTTCGCATGGTATGAAACATATAATGGGGCGAAGGCGGGAGCATGTCTGTATGCTCAGTCCAGGGTGCCTCAGGATATGCCCCGAATACGGGGAGTACCTCGTCAACGGGGATTTTCGCGCCGTAGGCACTGTTCCAGCCGGTTACCGTATAGAGGGGAGCTTTATATCCAATGCCAAGCGCAAGCTTCTTCAATGCCAGCAAATGCTCCGCGCTGTGGACAAGCTCGTTTTCAAACTGGATGCCGATGATATTTCCGCCATCTTCATAAAACAGGTCCTTTACCTGCCGGTAGATCTGCTCATACCATATGCGGGTTTTTTCCAGATAGACGCTGTTGTTGTCGCGCAGCTTATAGGGCTTTTGCAGCAGCCAGTCCGGAAATCCTCCGTTTCTGCATTCTCCGTGAGCCCAGGGGCCGATGCGGATCACCACATCCAGTCCTGCCCGCCGGGTCTCCAGAATAAACCGGCGGAGGTCCCTGTCACCTGTAAAGTTAAACTCACCCTCTGTCTCCTCATGATATATCCAGAACAAGTAGGTTGCGACAATGGTGATACCCCCTGCCTTCATCTTGCAAAGCTCCCGATACCAGTTGTCGCGGCTGTCCCGCACAAAGTGGTATTCCCCCATCACTCCGATCCACGGTTTCCCGCCCCGGGTAAGATACAGGCTTGTAACATCAATCTGTTCTCCGTCAGGATTTTTTCCGCCCATATTAAGGTGATCAGTCAATATATCGGATTTACGATATTCCTTAAACTTATAGTGCATAGCCTATCTCCTTTTTTATATTTCTATACTAGCATGTACGGCAACGGGGAGCAAGGACAGGATTAACAATCTGTAGAAAAGTTGTGTTATGTATGTTATAATCGTATTACGCGTCAGAGATATCAGAGAATGGGGGGATTTTATGCATATTTGCGCAGAAATGGGAAGTCAAGTCTGGCTCCATGCAAAGCCGGTGACAGGTGACGTTTGCATGGAGTAATATTTGTCACCTTAATAATTTCATTGGCTTTGCGACTTGAGCATTATAGTCAAGGAGGAGGCTCAAATGAAATATATAAATGCTGCGATTCTTCTTCCCGATGAATTGGTTAAGGAGTTACAAGGATACATACAGGGTGGTTATATCTATGTTCCTGCAATTCATGAGCAGCGAAAATGCTGGGGAGAGTTATCCGGTTATCGAAAGGAACTGCTTCAGAGAAATAGCAGAATTGCGGAGGAATACAAAAATGGCACTTCCATGGAAGAACTTGCCGACAGATATCATCTTTCCATTTATGCTATTCGTAAAATAATTTATAAGAATTGATAATGAGGGACTGCAGAAATGCAGTCTCTTATTTATACGGAATTTTACCGAAGTGTTTGGTGTATTGAGTATACTGGCTATACTTTATAAAATATATACAAACAATAGTTAATTGAATGAGGAGAATTCACAATGCCTGTTTCATCAAAGATGCAGGGTACAGCTAAACAAAAGCCCTCGTACAGTTTGAGTCAGAATGTCGCATATATGATATTGCTTGCATGGAGGCAGCGCCGCAGTGTAATTTTGCTTGCTCTGACAATGGCGGCTGTTGCAATTTTGCGCAGTCTTACACAGCTTTTTATCGTGCCGTCTATACTCGGCGCTGTTGAAGCCAAGGTTTCCGGTGCAGAGCTGACTGCGCTCATACTCTTGTTTACAGGAGCTTTAATGTTGTTAAACGCAGCCTGGTCGTACTTCTCATCATGCTCACAATTCGGGCGTATTGAAGTTCGCCTCCAAATAGGATTTATGATTCAAAATAAGGCGCTGACCATGTCATATCCCAATATTGAAGATCAGAATGTCAGGAAAAAGATGGATAAAGCCTCAATGCTTGTTACCAGCAACTCGGCTGCTACTGAGGCCATCTGGACAACATTGATGAATCTGTTAAAGAACATATTTGAATTCATTGTTTATCTCTCTTTGCTTACTATGCTTAATCCGCTCATGATCATTGCCGCCCTGGTCACAACCGTCGTCAGCTTTTCAGTGAGCAATTATCTAAACGGCTGGGGATATCGACACAGAGATGAAGAGTCGGAATATTCCCGCCGTATGAATTATCTCAGTGAAAGATCAAGAGATTATACATTGGCGAAGGATGTCCGCATTTTCGGAATGCAAGGTTGGATGGAGGATGTATACAACAGCACGCTGGGGCTGTATCGGAGTTTCGCTGCCCGCGGAGAATGCGTTTATATCCTGGGCAATATTATAGATGTAATACTTGCATTTATGAGAAACGGTATTGTCTTTTTTTTCCTGATTCAGGCTGTGCTTAAGGGTGAAATGTCCGCCGCGCAGTTTGTGTTGTACTTTAGTACCGTGAATGTTTTTACCGGCGGTATAGGTAAGATTATGACTGATCTTGCAGCCCTCCGGAAACAAAGCCTTGACATCTCCGCAGTTCGGGAATTTCTGGATTGTCCCGAAACATTTAAGCTGGAGGATGGCATCCCCATAACTCCGGACCTGAATATTCCCTATCAGATCGAACTGCAGAATGTCTCCTTCCGCTATCCGGAGGCTGAGAAGAATACAATCTCTCATATCAACCTGACTATCAGACCGGGAGAAAAGCTGGCAATTGTCGGTCTGAACGGCGCCGGGAAAACCACACTCATCAAACTCATATGCGGTTTTCTTGATCCCACGGAAGGAAGAGTGTTGTTAAATAACAAAGACATAAAAACACTCAATCGGCGGGATTATTATCGGCTTTTCTCAGCGGTATTCCAGGACTTTTCGGTTCTTGACGTGACAATTGCTGAAAACATCGCACAGACTGATGAAAATATAAACACAGAGCGGATGAAACGATGCATTGACCAGGCAGGACTCACGGAGAAGATCGATGGACTGCCTAAGGGTGTGGAGACGCACATAGGCAAGGTGTTTGAAGATGGCATTAATCTGTCGGGAGGAGAATTGCAGCGGTTGATGCTGGCCCGGGCTCTGTATAAAAATGCTCCTGTCATTGTCCTGGATGAACCGACCTCCGCGCTCGATCCGATAGCTGAGAGCGAAATATATAACAGGTACAGTGAACTTACGGATGGCCGAATGGCTGTCTTTATATCTCATCGACTTGCATCCACCAGATTTTGCGACCGCATTATATTGATCGCAGAAGGAAGTATCGAGGAAGAGGGGACACATGACGAATTAATTGCCCGAAACGGGCATTATGCGGAGCTCTTTGAGATTCAAAGCAGATATTATCGAGAAGGAGGAGCAGGCATTGAAACCATGGAAAAAGGGCAATGAAACGATGCGGCTTGCTTTACGCGGATTCAGGGTTTGGTGGAGAGAGAATCCCGGGTTGCTGCTATCCGTACTGATATGCGGGATTGCTGATGCACTGACGCCTTATGCAGACATTTGGCTGTTGGCCCGTCTTATCGATGAGATTGCAGGAAGGCGTGATCCGCAGATGCTCAAGGCATATGTACTGGTATTGATGAGTACAACCGCAGTGCTTTCACTGCTCTGTGTGGGATTGACCAGGTGGAAAAATGTTCAGTTAGCCTGTCTTTGGCATATTCAAAATAGAGTGTTCATGCAAAAGCTGCTGTCCATGGATTTTGCGGATATGGATGACGGCCATGTACAGGAACTTCGTTCCCGGATATGGCAGAATACAGACTCAGGAGGCTGGGGACTATATAAACTTATATATAGTTTTGATGCGATCATCAGGTCCGTTATGTCTATTACCGGTGCCACCTTTTTAACTGCGTCGCTATTCCTGCTGCCGGTCACAGCAGGCAGCGGAATGTTGGCAATACTGAATCGTCCTGTTTTCATTCTGTTTATTATAGCGGTCATGTTTGGTGTCACGTTTGCTGCACCTCTGTTATCTGTCAAAGCGAACTCTTACTGGGTAAAGCACGCGGATGAAAACCAATTGGGGAATCGGCTTTTCGGATTTTGGCTCGGCAATCTCGGGAATGACCATTCGAAGGCGATGGATGTACGTATTTATCGCCAGGATATTTTGAGTAGAAACAATTTGAGAAAATATAACCCATTTGTGCCAACCTCAAAGCTGGCCAGAGCATCAAGAGGGCCTATGGGAGGATACCGGGCTCTGTCCGGAGCTGTATCACAGATATTTGCAGGAGTCGCATATATCTTTGTAGCTTTAAAAGCGCTGGGAGGTGCCTTCGGTGTGGGGCGGGTTGTGCAATATGTGAGCGCTGTTATCGCATTATCCGACGGCTTGTCCAGGCTGATAGAGGTGTTAGGCGATTTGAGGAATAACACATCTTTTTTGCGTATTATATTTGAATTTTTAGACATGCCGAACAAAATGGAACAGGGGGAAATGGCTGTACCAGCCATGGTTGTACCAACCAGGGCTGATAGCCAAAACTGTGGCAAAGGATACAATAAAGCGGACAAGGGGTATGAGATTGAGTTTCGTAATGTCTCTTTTAAATATCCGGGTCAGAAAAATTATGCACTGCGCAATGTATCGATGACATTCCATGCAGGCAAAAGGCTTGCTGTGGTGGGCATGAACGGAAGTGGAAAAACCACTTTTATTAAGCTGCTGTGCCGGCTGTATGATCCCACCGAAGGTGAGATATTGTTGAACGGAATCGACATACGAAAATATAATTATCACGAATACATGCAGCTGTTTTCCGTTGTGTTCCAGGATTTCAGACTACTCTCCTTTGAATTGGGGCAAAATGTTGCCGGCAGCATAAATGTAGACTTAGACAAGGCGGATCAGTGCCTTCGTGACGCAGGCTTCGGAATACGTCTTGACAGGCTGCCGCAGGGACTTTCGACGGCCATTTATAAGGACTTTGATGAGAAAGGCGTTACTATTTCCGGTGGAGAGGCGCAGAAGATCGCTTTGGCGAGAGCTTTATATAAAGATGCGCCATTCATTATACTTGACGAACCTACGGCAGCGCTTGATCCGGTCGCAGAGTTCGAGGTATATAACAGAATAAACCAAATGACAGGGGAGAAGTCGGCTATATTCATCTCACATCGATTGTCTTCCTGCCGTTTGTGTCATGATTCACAGAATCATGAAATCCTGGTATTTCACGAAGGCAGGCTGATTCAGCGCGGCAGCCATGACGTATTGGTGAGCGACAGATCCGGAATGTATTACAGGCTGTGGAGTGCTCAGGCACAATACTATGAGGCGGAAGAGTGATCATCGCGATAAAAATGCAATCTTTAGGTTAACTTTAGGTTGCATTTATTTTGCCTTAAATCTAATAGTCTATGATGGTATTCAGAAGAAAAAAGTTGTTTATAGAAAGGACAAATTTACATGGTCACAATATCCAATCTCTCAAAGTCATATAAAGGGAAGAAAGTAGTGGATGATCTGTCATTTACTATGAAGGAAGGACAGCTTTTTGCTCTCCTTGGCAGTAACGGTGCGGGAAAAAGCACAACCATTAAGATGATACTAAACCTGGTAAAAAAGGATGAAGGTGAAATTACCATTCCAGAAAATACTGCCATCGGTTACTCACCGGAGACTCCGTATTTTCCCCCGTTTTTAACAGGCATGGAAGTACTTTCCTACTATGGTGCATTACAAAATATATCCAAAAAGGAGAGAACTGAGACTGGGAAAGCATTGTTGGAACTGGTAGGGTTGGAAAATGACGGCACAAAAATTAAGTTCTATTCCAAAGGAATGCTGCAAAGGCTCGCGCTGGCTCAGGCGCTGCTGGGTGATCCGGACGCATTGATCCTGGATGAACCCTGTGCAGGACTGGATGCCATGGGGCGGATCGAAATGCTGGAGCTGATCGGAAACCTGAAGAAGATGGGAAAGACCATTTTAATGAACTCTCATATTTTAAATGATATGGAAAAGGTGTGTGATGAAGGACTTATCATGCAAAACGGAAAGGTATTGCGCCGTTTTCAAAAAGAAGATTTTGATAACGGTACCGGTCTGGAAGAGATTTTTATAAAAGCAGTAGGGGGGAACCGAAAATGAACACGATCATGAGCAATGCATTAAAAGAACGAATCCGCAGAAAAGAGCTTTATATAGTAGTTGTGATAGGCGTTTTGCTGACTTTGTTCTGCGGCAGTGACAGTACCAGCATCTCAATAAACGGGGAACCGCTTGTCAGTTTTCGGAATATGTTTATGGTCATGCATATACTTATCAATGTGATCGGTTGTATTTTGGCAGTGATCTTGAGTCTGCGCACGATTCCGAATGAATATGAACGCCATAACAGCCATCTGGTCTGGGTGCGCGGAATCAGTCAGGTAAAATATCATGGCGGACTGGCAGCAGCCAATGTTCTGGCAACCGCGATCTCTGTCGGAATCTTATATGTGGTGCTTGCAGGATATGCAGTGGTAAAGGGGCATGCATCTTATGTTCTGAAAATGTTTCCGGCTTATTTGATCGTGGTGATCAGTGTATCGATGGTAAGTCTTTTTGTCAGTGTGCTCAGCATCTGCCTGCCCTCCATGGCGGTGGGGGCCATGGCTGTTTTGTTTGCCGGTACGGGGGTGCTGCATGGACTTCTGGAACTGTTTAAAAGTACTGTGGGCGGTGTCGGCGGAGCATGTATCTCATTTTTACTGCAAATAATACTGGATCTGAACGGACTCCAGAAACAGGCATATAACCTGATCATGGGAGAACATATAGACGCACATTTGCTTTGGACCGGATTATTGGCTCTATGGGTGATTTCAATTGGTTTATTTGTATTTAAAAAGAAAGAGGCGTGAATTATGAAAATATGGAAAGTGATGTATGCAGCAGTGGGAATTTTTTTGGCGGGCGGAAGTATTGCTACAGCAAACTACGGATTGTCGGAAGTAGACAGAAACATTTATCAGAATGCACTGGCTTTGGATGAGACAATGCAGGAGCTTGGATTTGATGGGTTTACACTGAAAACCACCAAAGTACGTTTTTACGATGGAAATAACGATTATGTAGTACAGGTCGATGCAGAAGGTCGCATTACTATAAAAAAGGAAAAACCTCAAATGGATGTTTTTGCGGGAACGACAGTGGAGGCAGACGGACAATGGCAGGCGCTGCTTCCCACTTATGAACAGTTTTCAAGTCTCTTTGATGCCCTGGAAGCCCTGGGCAGTTATGAACAGGGGATGCAGGAAGGAAGTTTTGCTTTTTCCAAAAGCGACTATGGAGAGAGCAGCCATGCCGCGACAATCTGGCATGAGGCTTTTCATGCATGGCAGTCCGAAAAATGGCCGGAGGATGCGGAAGCCCTGATGGAGAAAGCGGGGATTGGAAATGAAGACAGCAGAGAGGATATTATTGTAAAGGAAGTAGATTCCGACAAGGAACTTGCAGAGCTTTTTAACGAAGAAATGCAGTTACTTATGAAAGCATATCAGGCAGAAGGGCCGGAAGAAAAGAGAGCGCTTATCGCAAATGTTTTGGAAATAGCAGAAAAACGGAAAGAAAAGCTTAGTCAGGCAGCAGAAACAATGGAATATTTTCTGGAAAACTATGAAGGCAGTGCAAGATATGTGGAAAGCGTTGCGTATCGGGAACTTGAAGGAGAATCTGCATGGAAGACGGTATACCTTTCGGAATTTCGGTATGAAAACGGCAGCGGTAAATATTATGATATGGGCATGCTGAAATGTATGCTGCTGGATCAGTTATCGGATGGCTGGCAGAAAGAATTTTCACCGGAAACCGGACTGAACGAACTTTTGAGTCGCATGTAAATATGGTATAATAAACTCAGGTGAAAAGCCGCCTGAAACTACAGGCATTATGGAGGGTGAGAGTGGGAGACAGAAGATTTGTGATCCTTGCAGCAGACGATGAAGAGGAACTTTTGGAAGCATTGGAATTGTTTGTGGAAAAAGAAAATATGGAACTGGTCAAAGCTGCTGACGGTATATCGACCCTTAGTCTCTTTGAAAAGCGCCAGCCGGATTTAGTGCTTTTGGATGTGATGATGCCGGAAATGGACGGATTTGCGGTCTTGAGAAAAATCAGGGAAAAGAGTAAGGTACCGGTACTGATGATGACGGCAAGAACAGAAGATTATGATAAAATCTTAGGACTGGAGCTTGGTGCGGATGATTACATCACAAAACCATACAATCCTCTTGAGGTGGTTGCAAGGATCAAAGCACAGCTCAGACGGTGTTATGATTATCAGGAAAAACAGGAAGAGGAATGTGAGATATTAAGAGGCTATGGCTTGGAACTGAATCCGGCGGAAGGCACTTTGAAAAAGAATGGCAGCGAGATTACCTTGACCAGGACAGAATTCAGGATTTTGGAGCTTTTGATGAAAACACCGGGACGAATCTATACCAAACAGCAGATTTTTGACCGTTCATGGGATGAGCCGTATATGGAGGATGACAGCACCGTTATGGTGCATATCAGTAATCTGCGCAACAAAATTGAGGATGATCCGAAAAAGCCGGTTATGATAAGGACGATCAAGGGATTGGGATACAAATTTGAAAAAGAGGTAATGAAGAAGTTCTAAGGTACCTGAGGTTTGGACAGGGTGAAGAGGTGTGTGAAATGACGGAGGTCAAAAAGCATAGAAAAGGAAGTATCTTCAGGAAACTGATCGCGAGCTACGTTATCTTTTCTTTTTTTGCTATTCTGATTGTGATCGGTGTGGCGCTGGCGGCGACGGTCTGGGTAACAGGTATCGGAGAAAAATCGGGTTTTCCGGGTGTTTCCGCAGGAGAAAACGGAGAAATACTTAACATGGTAAGTATACAAAACCTTGGCGGCTGGGTGGAGGAATTGGACGAAGAATATCAGGTAAAGAACATATACGGAGAGAAGCTGACTGGCAGTATGCAGTATACGCCGGAGACTTTACTTGAGTGGACCGATCAGAGAACAGGAAACGGGGATTTCCATCTTTACTGGCAGAAAAAGGAGGGAGGCCTTTATCTGATCTTTTATCCGGTAAAAGCATATTCCGTTACCTACAATTTTGAGGTAAATTCGATATTTGCCTTTTCATCTGATATCGGGGGAAGGGCAGGGCTTTTATTAATTTTTCTGCTGTTGGCGGACGTGCTTTTGGTAAGCTTTTATATTTTAAGGAAGATACACAGACCGCTGCAGAATCTGGTCATGGGAATGAAACGGGTAGCGCAGGGCGAAGAGCGGGTGGAACTTTCCATGCAGACGGAGAAGGAATTTGTGGAAATACAGGAAGCTTTTAACCATATGACAGAGGAACTCTATGCACAAAAAGCAGAAAATGAGAAGATGAGTAAAAACCGCCAAAAGATGCTGCTGGAGTTATCACATGATATCAAAACGCCGGTTGCCACGATTAAAAGCTATGCTTTTGCCCTGCAGGAAGGAATCGTGTCGGAGACGGAGCTGGATAAATATTACCGGACGATCGCACTGAAGGCGGATCGTGTAGATACGATGGCGGCGGATTTATTTACCATGCTTAAGATGGAAAGTGCGGATTATGCTCTGGAACTCAAAAAAATGGATCTGGCAGAGATGACCAGACGGATCTGTGCCGAATTTTATGAAGAACTTACGGAGGCGGGATTTGATTTCGTGATCGGGATTCCGGAATATGCCATTTATGTAAATGCAGATGAAAAACTTTTGAGCAGAGTGGTCAGTAATCTGCTCAACAATGCCGGAAAATATAATCGGACAGGCAAAAGAATTGAAATCAGGCTGGAGGAAAGAGGAGAGGAAGTACACCTGTGGGTGAAGGATGACGGAAAACCGATTGAGCCGGAACTGCAGGATACAATGTTTTCAGCATTTGTAAGGGGAGAGAGTACGAGAAGCACAAAGGGCGGAACAGGTCTTGGACTTGCGATCGCCTAAGCCGTGATGGAAAAGCATGGCGGTGATATATTTTATCAGGAGGAAGAGGGAAATAAATTTGAAATACGGATTGCAAAGTTAAAAATTGATTGACATTCGACCTTACTGTATTGTATGCTGGAAGTACATCGCAGAGACGGGCGGCATGCCCGGGGGTTCTGCGAAATTTGTGAAAGGCGGTATCCTGATGATTATTATTATTCGATAACTTTCAACTGATGTGTCGGCACATGATGCTGTAAGTGCGCAGGAGAGGATTTCTGCGCTCATCGGAGAGATATCGAATAACGGATGGAGCAGGCCTTTTTTGCGTGGAATCAATGAGAATTGTCTGAACGTTTTTTTCGCGGGTTTTGATCCATATATCATGAGGGTGACTGCGTATAGGAGCCCGTTTCGGTAATCTCTCCTTTTTTAGATTGGAGGGATTTTTTATGCAGTCAAGGCAACTGATTCTTGCGGAAAAGGTAGAAATGGAATTCGGGGAGCGGGAGCTCTTTCGTTTTGACCGGCTGGCGGTCTATGAGGGGGAGAAGGTTGGGCTGGTAGGTGCCAACGGAGCAGGCAAGACCACCTTGCTGCGCGTGCTGGCAGGTGAGCTTAAGCCCACGCGGGGGAATGTGAAAATAACGGGAGACGCCGCATTTTTCCGACAGTTTGCGGAGGAAGGGCAGGAGCGCCTTGCGGATGCAGGCATATTTGAACTGAGCGGTAAGGAAGTCAGTGACATGAGAGTACAGGACAAGATATGGGAGCAGTCTGTCAGCGGTGGAGAGGAGACCCGCATCCGACTGGCACAGGCGTTTTCCGGCGACAAGCCCATTATTTTTCTGGATGAGCCCACGTCGAATCTGGACCGCAAGGGGATCGCTATCCTGAAGCGCAAGCTTGCGGGGCTTGATACCGTGGTGATCGTCAGCCATGACCGCGCCCTGCTGGATGAACTGTGCACCCGTATCATAGAGATTGAGGGCGGGAAGCTGACGGAATATTGCGGTAATTATAACGATTATATGGAACAGAAGCAGGCAGCCGTTGCGCGGCAGTGGACGGAATATGAGAATTATCATGCTGAGAAAAAGCGGCTGGAGAAGGTATTTCGGGAGAAAAAGGAACATGCCAGACAGATTGAAAAATTGCCCAAAAACATGACGCCCCGGGAAGCGGGTCTTCGCAACTGTCTATCCCGTCATCCCAAGGACGCTAAGGCGCGGAAAATGGAAAAAGCAGCAAAAAATGTGCAGCAGCGGATCGACGCTATGGAGGCAAAGGAAAAGCCGCAGGAACTGCCGAAGATCCGACCGGACTTCCGGCTCACTGACCCGCCGGAGAACCGGAATGTCATCCTCGGAGAAGACCTTTGTTTTGCCTATGAGGGCGGACCGGCACTTTTTAAGGATGCTTCTTTTCAGATTGCAAACAAAAGCCGCGTTGCCGTTGTGGGTGATAACGGGGCGGGAAAGACAACACTGCTTCACCTGATCTGTGCTGCAGCAGAGGAAAACACGACAGGAACGTGGGTGCCTGAGGCTGGCTCGATTTCCGTGGTGCCGAAGGCCAGGATCGGCGTTTTCGAGCAGAATCTGTCCACTCTTGATTACAGTAAGACTGTCTTAGAGAATGTGATGGAAGTCAGTGTCCAGCGGGAGGCGGTTGCACGCACTATTCTTTCTCGCCTGCTGTTTTTTGAAAATGACATGAAGAAGCCCGCCAGTGTGCTTTCCGGAGGGGAACGGATCAAGCTTGCTTTCGCCAGGCTGTTCGTTTCAAGGGTGAATCTTCTCATCCTCGATGAGCCCACAAACTACCTGGACATCCCCTCCATAGAGGCACTGGAAGAAATGTTTTCTGAATATGAGGGCACCCTGGTGTTTGTGTCCCATGATGAAGCATTTATACGTAAGGTGGCTACGGAGGTGCTGGAGATTGTTGACGGAAAGTTTGTGCAGGTGGACCGGAAGGATTGAGGCGGCTCAAGGAGTACACTTTTGAAGGATTATATTGAAAAGAGGGCAATCAGCATCGCCAATTATATCATTGGCTCCAATGCCACAGTGCGGCAGACCGCAAAGGCGTTCGGGGTTAATCAAAGATTAGAAAGGCTCTGCACAATGCAGGGCTTTTCTTGATGGTGTATTCAGATTATAAAACTAAGAACTCTCATTTTTTTGAATTGATGCAAGAAGTATAATTGTAAAAAAGGGGCTGTTACATAAATGAACTGCTCCCCGTCAAGTAGACAATTGGAAAAATATAAATTTTTCTGCCAGT
>CAMWJV010000058.1 GCA_947174665.1 uncultured Lachnospiraceae bacterium | reverse complement strand
CTAATTCCGAGTATTTCAACTACTTCCGGCGAGGGGCTTTCAAACTGGTCGAGGGCCGTCACATCACCCCGGAGGACGACCACTCCGTCCTGATCAGCACGGCACTTGCTGAAAGAAACGGTTTGAAGCTGGGTGACACGATCACCGTGCAATGCTGCTATGACGCAGGTGGCTATCCTGACGTATCGCTGAAAATTATCGGAAAATATGAAATCACCATGGACGATGGACAATTTCACACCACATCAACAGACAAACGGAACCGCCTGATTATCGACCATAAAGCCATGCAGGAGATTATGATGCACGATATTATCCGATATGACAATGGCGTTGAGTTTTTCGTGGACGACCCCAGGGACATTGATAAGATTGCGGCGCAAATTCAGAAGTTAGACCTGGACTGGAGCTGTTTTAAGCTGACCGTAGATAATTCCGCATATGAAGCTGTGGCGTCCTCTCTGACTGCCATGCAGAACATGGTGACGGGATTGATTATCGGGATCGTGATTGTCAGCATCGGCATTTTGGCTCTGATTCTCAATATGTGGATCAAGCAAAGAACACACGAAACGGGCATCCTGCTCTCCATCGGCGTGAGTAAGGTCAAAATTGTGGCGCAATACATCCTTGAAACGTTGATGATTGCCGTGATCGCCTTTGGCCTATCCTATTTTTCCGGCGGAGCGATTGCACAGGGAACCAGCAATCTGCTGTTCACCCAGGTGGTGGAAATACAGCCCGCTGTAGAGATTGAGATTCCTGACGATGGAACGGAATATCTGGATATTACCGGCCAGTATATCCCCTATGATACCTCTGATATGGCCGCACCCGAAGACATAAAAGTCATCGTTACGGCAGAACATCTGCTTTGGGTTTACCTGTTAGGGATTGTCATATGCACTGCTGCCGTAATATTGGCATCCCTGCCGGTCGTAAAAATGAAGCCGAAAAATATCTTATCGCAGATGAATTAAAGGAGATTTTGAATATGAGCATTTTAGAAGTAAAGGACCTGCAATATTCCTATGAGAACAAAAAGAACGTCCTGCGGGGAATCACCGCCCAAATGGAGCAGGGCAAAATGTATGCCATCCTTGGTCCCTCCGGATGTGGGAAAACAACGCTGCTGTCCCTTCTGGGTGGTCTGGACAGTCCCTCTGGCGGCCAGATTTTGTACCAGGAGGAGGACATTGCGAAAACCGGTCTTGCGAAACATCGGCGCAACCATGTAGCTTTTATATTCCAGAACTACAACCTGATCGATTATTTGACGCCGATAGAAAATGTTGCTCTGACTGCCAAGCAGCCGCTTCTGCCGGTTCTGGAACAGTTGGGTCTGACTGCGGAAGAAGCGAAGCGCAACGTGATGAAGCTGTCCGGCGGGCAGCAGCAGCGTGTGGCAATTGCCCGCGCCCTGGCCTCAGATACTCCTGTCATTTTAGCGGATGAACCGACAGGAAACCTTGACGAGGACACGGCGGGCGAAATTACGGGCATATTGAAAGAAAGCGCACATGAGCTGAATAAATGTGTGATAGTTGTAACCCATTCAAATGAACTGGCGGCACAGGCAGATGTTGTTTTGAACTTAAAGCGCGGCAGCCTTCATATGGCTTAAATTTTTAATTGGATGTATGCGAGTGGAGGGAAATGTTAATTTTTTTAAGGAGGTATTCAAATGAATATCAGTAAAACAAAGAAACTTTAAACAATAGGAATGCTATGCGCACTTGCTTATATCGCAGTGGTTGTCGGGCGCATCCCGCTCGTACTTTTTTTGAAGTATGATCCTAAAGACGTCATAATAGTAATTGGCGGATTAATTTTCGGGCCGCTTACGTCATTTACTGTAACAGTGATCGTTTCTGCAGTGCAAATGTTCACGATTAGCGGAACTGGAATTTTGGGTTGTATTATGAATATCATTTCAAGCTGTTCTTTTGCGTGTACTGCAGCATTTATCTATAAAAGAAGACATATGCTATCTGGTGCCTTGCTTGGACTTTTTTGCGGTTGGGGCTGTCAGGTTGTAGTTATGACGCTTTGGAACTATTTGATTGCTCCAATCTACATGGGTTATCCAAGAGAAGCCATTGTGGAATTATTAATTCCGGCATTTATACCGTTTAATTTAATTAAAGGAGGACTGAATGCAGCAATAACAATGCTTTTATATAAACCTGTTGTATCTGCTTTGCGCCGTTCAAATTTAATTGAAACCAAGCAGGATTCAGGCAAAATGCGGATAAATATCGGAATTTTATTGTTGGCTTTACTAATGCTTATAACTTGTATGTTATTGATACTTTCTTTTAATGATAAGATTTAAGGTGGTTAAAGTGGATGTCATTGTCTACGGTGGTCTTATACTGGCTCACGGGGATCAGTACAAGCCCCTTGGATTAGTGTCTGTAATTTGGGCAGTTTTCATGCAGATTGGTAAGAAAAAGGACCGGCAGATGCCGGTCCGGTGCCATTTTATAGCTTAATAAATCGTTTTCCCTTACTTTTTGATTTGCATACTCAATCTAAGTCAGGTATTTTATCTTATTCAGTTTTTTGAATTCAGCCTCATAATCAACAATGGCATAGGTTCCGTCTTCCAACAGGAACAGGTTGTCAAAGTTTATCCTTATTCTGTTTTATTTCGGTTACTCTTTTATTGAGAACTTTTTCCTTTTTTCTTCGTCTATATCTGCAGAGACATGATCATCTGTGATGAAAGGCGCACTGCTGCCGCATCGGGAGGGAGAAAACATGAACATTCATAAGGAAAAATGCAAGAAATTAAAGGCAATCAGAAAGAAGCTGGCGGACGGTCTGGGAATAGATTTAAAGCAGAAGGAATGCACTTTTGAGGGGGAGTGCCGCGGCACATGCCCGAAGTGCCGGCAGGAGGAAGAGGCGCTGAACAGGGCCTTGCTGGGAAAGGCGGCAGCTGTGGCAGTCTCTGCGGGAATTATGCTGACGGGATGTCAGGGAGAGACCGGAAATACCGGAAATCCCTCCGGCCGGTCGAATATAGATTGGGAAAAGATCTTTAATCTGGATTTTCTGAAAGGCGGCAAATGGGGGGAGACGACAGGAGCGCCATATCCGGAGGAACTGCCCGGTAATATGTTGTCTCCGCAGGAGGAACTTGAATTGGACGGCGATATCATGATGCCTCCGTCGGAGGAATTTGAACTGGAGGGGTTGATGCCGATGGATTATGAGATAGCGGGAGAGATCGAACCCGGGTATGATGAAAACGTACCGGTCTATGAGAATGAGGAATAGGGGAGCGAAACATTGAGGGTACAGGCGATTAACAGGCACAGATTTACAGTGGACGGAAAGGGAATTACCACGCTGGTGGGTTTGTACGGCTGTCCACTGAGATGCAGGTACTGTATTAACAAGGATATTTTGAGCACGGCCCGCTACAGGGAGATGTCCCCGGGAGAACTTGCGAAGGAGCTGATGATAGATTACTGCTATTTCCTGGCTACCGGCGGAGGCGTTACGCTGGGAGGCGGGGAGTCGTTGCTGTATGCCGGGGAGATCCGGGAGTTGAAGGAACTCCTGCCGGATAAAGTCAATGTGAATGTGGAGACTTCTCTGAATGTGGACAGGCGCAATCTGGAGTGTGTGCTGGACTCGGTAGACCATATGATCATAGATGTTAAAACGCTCAATCCTGCCGTATATGAGAGCTACACCGGTGTGAGTCTGCAGAAGACGGCAGAGAATCTGCGTTATCTCAGTGAAAGAAAACTGCAGCGCAAATGCACTGTCAGGATACCGGAGATTCCCGGGTTTACCTCGGAGGCGGATATCGCGCGGACAAGGGAGGAAATCCTGCGGCTGGGCTTTGAGGATATAGACGCCTTCAAGTATGTTGTGCGCTGAGGTGGGTTCTTTTTCTAAAATCTACACATAATATCTCTTTCGCAATTATGTATAAAACAGAACACATTATATGCATCATTGGCGTGTTTTGTGTCATTCATACTAATAAAATACGCTATAAATAAAATTTCTATACATTCCATCACGCATGGGATTGCATTTTTTTCTTTTTCGGAAAGATGAATCATACTTTCGTAGCCTGCAATAACAGATTTAACAATTTCAATCCACTCATTTTTTGTAAATGAGTCATCTGTTTCTTCTGCTAATAATCCTGTCAAAAGATAACAAATATCAAATATTCTTATATTTTTTTGGCTCAGATCAAAATCAATATATCCTGACAAATTACCTTCAAAAAATAAAAAATTTCCAAAATGCACATCTCTATGAATTAATTGTTTCGGTAAGTAATCATATACACTTTCTAACCATTCTACTGTTGTTGAATATTCTTCTTCGTTTAGTATGTTCCACTCATTATTAGATAAAGTTTCTCTTATCCATCCTCTCATTTCTTCTAACAGACTATTATCCCAAAATTCAACTTTTCTTTCGCATTTTATAAATGCCGTATGTAACTGTGCAATTGCACAGCCCATTTCTCGCGCAATTGTTTTGTCTTTAATATCGGAAATATTACTTCCATGTAATTTTTTTGACAAGAGAAAATAAATGTTTTTATACTCAACAAATTTTTCTCCTGTTATTGTAAGAACTGTCTTCGCCACCGGAATTGCGCAATCCAATAATATTTCCGATATTTTTATATTTCTTTCCAGTTGCGCTTTGTTATCATACACTTTTATTACATAGGAATAATTGATTTCCCATGCTGAAGAATATATTTGTAATATTTGCCTGCTCTCAATTCCCCATAAAGGCAAAATCTGTTCTATTATCTCTTTCATTTCTGAATATCTTACCCTTTCTTTTGACATAATCCTTCTAATGCTCGCTTCAGACAAATAATATATTTTTGTAAGCTGTCCGTTAGTTGTTCGTTTAAACATCATTCTTAAAATATCTAAGAGTGTTTCAAGCTGTTAAACTCGGGTTTTTTCTTAGAGGGCTGCATAGTACCTTCTTTTAAATACCATTTAAGTAGCGGATTCTTGCAGGGTGAGAAGATGTAATAACTTATAATCAATATGACTTAAATTCTCTCAGGGGCAAATCCGTGCCGGTTCAAGTCCTGGTTCTTAACGGAAAAATATCAATATAATCATTCATGCTTGTAAATTTCTGATAGTATAAATGATTGACATTCAGTTCCAGCTCGAATTCATTATTGTTAAGCCGATTGACAGTATTCTCCAAAATCCCGGCAGCCTGTAAATCAAATCCGTTAATATTGTAATATGCCAGCGTGATGTGGGGCGTAAGAGGATAACTTAATTCCCTTACATTATCAAAGATATGATATAATTCCATTAATCCGCGGTATTCATCTTCATCAGCAGGATACAGCCCCAAAACCAAACTGGTGTTGACCATATTAAATATGTATTTACTTTTCATTCTTATTTTTGCTTTTGTGCATTTTTGTATTTCTCCTGTTTTTTCTATTACCCGGAGTTCGTTCTTAAACAGTTCTTCTGCCACGTCCTGCAAAGCCGGAGAATTACTGAGGTCATGTAAAGTTACATGAAAGGTATTTGGAGCCAGTTTTTCACAAAAACATTCGGGAGCAGCCTGATATAGTAATTCCACATATTCAGCCAATTTTTCTTTAATAACATCTTCTAACGCAAAAACTATGGTATCTCCGTAAAAATTTCTAAAGGTATTGTTTTTGTCAACTTTAAAGGAAATCGAAGGATTTCCCATAAAATATTCGTTTCCACAGTCCAACCCGTAACTCAGTTCCTTTTTTTCAAATGAATTGATCCTGTCCAGAAATTCCTGATATGTTTCCATTTAAACAGCCCTCTTTCCATAGCTGGTCTCCATGTCGCAGCTTTGTTGCGACTAACAAACCCAAAGCGAACAGGCTCGCATATGACGCTGAACCGTCATAATACAAGCTTCATCTCAATTTCGCCGTTATTGACGATTTCTCCGGTGGGCAGGAAGCCCAGCTTTTCGTAGACATGCTTTGCGACTGTATTTTCCGGCACATAGTCAAGGATAATAAAATCATACTTTCCGGAGTCCTTCGCCATTTGTATTATTTGTTTGATGGCTTGTGTTCCGTATCCCTTGCCCTGATGTTCTTCCGGAAACATGATCCGCCATATCACCAGACACCGTTCTTCTGTGTCCTCATCCAGCATCATAAAGCCGACCGGCGTTTCTTCGTGATAGATTGCGAAAGGATAGACATCGCCGGCCTCCCTGTATAGCCATGCCTGCGCCAGGGAATAGACATTTGATGCCACAAATTTCTCGTCATCCGGTCGCTTCATCTGTATGATCGCAGCAAAGTTGTCTTCTGTGATCTTGCGAAAGTTTATCATGGGTGTACCTCCGATTTCGTATATATTATTATTCTGCCGCGCTGTAGTCAACAATCACAGAGCGATGTCCGTACCAAGCGGCCAGAGCCTGGTTGCTGACCTGGGAGCTGTCGCCGCCATAATCTCCCACATACACTGTCTTTGGCTGATGCCGATAGGGCATAAGTATAATATCAGGCTCGGCGGAGGTCTCCAGCAGCCGGATCCGGTCTTGGTATTCCCGGTCATAGGCGGCGGCCGTACCGGAGACAATATCCTGCAGGGCCAGAAAACAGGAGGTCTGCAGGAGCGTTTTATCAACCATCCCGATAGATAACTGTGTAACCAGCACGAGAAGCAGCAGGCTGCGATATATGGGGGTTACGAGGGCGGTATTTTCTTCCGGACAGTTCTGGTAACAGACAGTTGCTTTTTGCTTATTATAAATCCATCCCACCAGATAGAAGAGCGCAATATAGGACGTAAGGATAAAGCCATAATAGCAGACATTTACCGCCCTGGCCGGCCCGGTGTTGGACTGTGCGTAAAAGGTGGGACAGGACAAGGCACAGAACATGCCATACAGGAATAGCAAGGCCAGAAAGGGACAGGGAAATCGGAAAGACATCTTCCGTATGGCCGGCAGCATAAAGCAAAGCAGAACCATGGCCCCCAATACCCACCAGCCGTTTAGCCAGATGGACAGATACGCAATCCCCTGGCGCAGACTGAACAGGATGGCCTTAAAAGCAGGCAGCTGAGAAGCGGTTTCAGCACGCACGGCATTGCCGGGAGCTGCGGCGCTGACGGCAAAACATGCAATCTGAAACAAGGCGGCACAGGTCAGGCCAATTCGCCCCGGACGTCTGCGCAGCCACTGCAGTGCGGCGGTCAGTACCAGTACGATCATGGCCCAGAGCAGCGTCAGGTAGTTGCCCCCGCCGATCAGCAGTTCCATGATAAGCAGGAGAAAAAGCGTTTTCTTCTTCCCTGTATTTGCATATTTACAGAGCAGGCCGAACATCAGCAGGGTAAGGCCGAAAAAGCCTGTATAATACATGCCGCCATTATACCAGTAAAAAGCTTCGCCTGCTGAAAATGCCCCCTGCAGGATAAGGAGCATCAGTACAGACCAGACTCCCAGCTGTTCAAATGTGTCAAAAGGAATCACATATCGGCTTATCTGTCGCAGCAGATACCAGCTCCCCCACAGCATCAATCCGACGATCAGAAAAGGAGTCAGAAAATAAATGCGCTCCGAAAAAACGGAGGGCTGCAGGTGCATCAGCAGCATGGCAGAGTAAGTGCCCTGCCAGGTGTGGAAATTTTGTACTGTTCCCTGCCAGGCGCTTGCGATGGTCCGTGGAAGAGAATGAGTGGCCTCCCAGACCATATGCGCATCCAGGCCGTAGTAAATATCATCCCCGGTGGGGTGGTTATATCTGCCGACATACAACAGGGGAATCAATGACAACAGGAGTATTGCGAGACATAACAGGGCCAGATTCTTTTTTGTACAAATATTTTGCAGTTTTTCTTTCATATGGTTACCATACCTCGTTCCCGTTACCGCACAGGGCAGAGCAAATTTAAGTTTATTCTTTCAGTTTACTTCTGTTTCACCCTTGTTGTCAAATATTATTCTGTAGTAGAATTAAGTTGCAAATGTAAACTATCAGGTGACAAAATCCATATAAAAAGCTCTTTGAATGTGGTGTAATATTTTCCCTGTTCATGGGATAATGATAACTGTTCAGAGTCATGCAGACAGGTTTTGAACATATTGCACCTGTGCAGTGCGAAAAAGACACGCATGAAAATCCGCAGGTTTCAGAAAGGTATGAAGAGTATTATGAGCTTGGGAAAAAATATTCAATATCTGCGAAAGCAAAAAAGAATCACGCAGGAGCAGTTGTCGGAAAAAATGGCGGTTTCCCGTCAGACAGTATCGAAGTGGGAAAGCGACGAAATTGTTCCCGAGCTGAATAAGCTGATTGCATTGAGTGATATGTTTTGCTGCAAACTGGATGCGCTGGTTCGGGAAAATCTGGCCGACTGCGATGAAATTTATTCGGAAATTACGATAAGGACGGTAAAGGGATTTCGGATGGCAAGGTATGTGATGGTTACGCCGAATCCGGAAGATGACGTCAACGGATATATGGATGCCTGGGCAGGAAAGTCCGGCTTGCTCACGATGAAGCCGGATGCCAAAAGAATCGGCTGGGATTTTCCGTATGTTTCCCTCGAATTACAGAACAGGTTTGCTCTCAGGGGATATGTGGCCGCCTATGTTCTGCCGGATGGATTTGAGACTGACTGCCCCGGTGTGGAATATGCAGATCAGGCAGAGGCGGATTATGCGGTGATTACCATATATGACCCCTTCAGTGCGGCGCTTGAGCGAATACCCAATGCTTATAAGAAAATCATGCAACACCTGGAGGCAAACGGATTCCGGGAAAAGCCCAGAGAAAAGGTGCTCTCCTGTTTTGAATATGTTTATGAGAAAGATGGTATGACCTGCATGGACGTATACATTCACGTAGACAGCGTTTCAAAAACAGATGCCTTCACCAACTTTTCATAAACCATTTTTCGGAGGTGCGTATGAACTTAGTAAAACAGATTAATTTTACAAGCTGCGGTCAGGCGTGTATCGCCATGATCGCGGACAAACCCATAGAGAAAGTTATTGAGGATATGAAAACAGACGGTCCTGCATCTATTGGTCAGCTGATAGATATTCTTGACAAATACGGTATTCCTCATGCGGAAAGAAACACGAGAATATCCAGGAAAAATCCTGAGCCATATCCCTTTTCCATACTGACCGTTCATACCAATGAGGGGTATACACACTGGACATTATTGTATAACGGCAAGTATTATGACCCGGAGTTCGGATTGATCGAGGGCGAGTACACTTATGGCAAAATTACGTCATTTTTGGGGATTTATACTGCAAATTAATCAATCCGATTCCATGTATATTCCGGGAAGATATATATAATTTATTACCGTCAATAAATGCATTGCCGCTGAGACTCAACGGAATCCTTATTTCGTTGTTTTTTACTAATGTGTCCTTGTCCCATAAAGCAATCTCACTGCATGGATAGGAAACGGTTACCACCATATCATTATATAATCCGACACAATCAAACATCTTTTTATGTACATTTTTTTGCACTTCAAGTATTTTAAACTCCGGTAGGCTTATCTTAAATAATTTTTTATCCTGACCGGCAGCATATAATATTGAACCGTTTACATACAGGCTTCGGATATTCTGTTTACTCAAAATCAGTTTTTTCGCGACGGACATTGTTTCTCGGTCCAATAACAACAGATGCCCGTCTACTGTCCCGCACAATAAATAGCTGTCATATATCTGCAAACTCCACATACTGCTGGCGGAAACAGAATACTCATTTTTTTCAAAAGAATTTCTGTCAACAGTTATAAGCCTTCCGTTTCGAATAGAGCAATATACTTTTTTTTCATCTACAGTTATTCCGCAGATATCGGAACTTAAATCTTCTCCGAGCTTCCATTTGCCGACAATTTCATAATCGTCTTCATTCAAAATATAGAGGGTACAGAAATCGCTTATGAAAATCTGCTTTTCATCTGCGACTAAATTCCTTGCCAGGCCCTCTTTTTCAAATAAGTCTTTCTTGTATATTACTTTTCCCGATGCTTTCTCAATTTTATGCAAACTTCTTTTGCATAGACAATCAATATAACTCTCTTTAACACAAAAGCCAAGTACTGCGCTATCCAAATTTACTAAATGCTCCATATATATCTTCCTTGTGTGAAATGCTGTGTCTGCTGCTGTGATGAGCTTCAGACCTTATGAGCCGTAATGATTGTATAACTATGCGCATTTACCGTTATGATGCAATCATCTATGGTTACATACCAGTTTTTTCCCTTTCTATCAATGACCGCATCTTGTTTCAAAATTCGTTCCCTGCACCATTGCACAACGTCAGTTACGTCAATCTGTAAATTCCTTTTTATGCGCTCGATGCCCATTTCTGTGGTATGAAGTTTTGCAATATTCTCAATTAAGTCATTCATTCGGCGTCCTCATTCTGAACAAGTACATAGATTATAGCATATGGTTTTAGGGCCAAGCAAGCGTTATAATGAATTCGGTTAATCAGTAAAAAAGATTGGTTTAGCCCTTGAAATAAAAATATAGGTATACTACACTGTATTCAACTGAAATGACAAAATAAAGCAGGAAGTGATCAATTTGAGATATTACATCGCGGATCTGCATTTTTTCCACGCAGGCATGAACACGAAAATGGACTGCCGGGATTTTGAAAGCGTGGAGGAAATGAATGAATATATGAAACATAAATGGAATGGGAAGGTCCGCAGGAATGATGAAGTAGTCATTATCGGGGATTTGTCCTTTGGGACCGTTGAGCAGACAAATCAGTTTCTGGAGCAGCTGAACGGGAGACTGTACCTGATAACAGGGAATCATGACCGCTTTGTGAACCAGGCGGATTTTAAGACCGGCCGCTTTACATGGATCAAGCCCTATGGGGAACTCTCTGATAACAGGCGGAAGGTGGTCTTGTGTCATTACCCTATCATGTGCTACAACGGGCAGTACCGTGTGGATGAGGCGGGAAACCCCAAAACATATATGCTCTACGGCCATGTTCATGATACAAGGGATCAGAGGCTGCTGGAGCAGTTTCAGGAGATAACCCGCAATACGGTGGTGATCAACGCACAGGGGGAGGAACGGCACATTCCCTGCAATATGATAAACTGCTTCTGTAAATATTCGGATTATGAACCGCTTACGCTGGATGAATGGATAGAACTGGACAAGAAGAGGAGGGAGCAACGTAAATGACAGAGATATTTTGGACCATCTTGATTACCTTCTTTGCCGGGATAGGCGCCGGGCTCGGGACGGGCTTCGCCGGAATGAGCGCCGCGGCGGTCATCAGCCCCATGCTGATCACTTTTTTGCACATGGATCCCTATATGGCGGTAGGCATTGCACTTTCCTCGGATGTGCTGGCAAGTGCAGTCTCCGCCTATACATACGGTAAAAACAAAAATATAGATATCAAAAACGGAATTGTGATGATGATCAGTGTTCTTGTGTTTACCGTTGCAGGAAGCTATGTTTCCAAGCTTATGCCGCCTCAGACAATGGGAAATTTCTCCGTGTTTATGACGTTTCTTCTGGGAATCAAGTTTATTGTTAAGCCGGTTATGACTACAAAGGAAGACATGCAGACGGTTTCCCCGAGAAAGCGGATCATTCAATCCGTCATATGCGGCATTATGATAGGTTTTATCTGCGGCTTCGTGGGAGCGGGAGGCGGCATGATGATGCTCCTTATACTGACATCCGTGCTGGGCTATGAACTGAAAACGGCGGTGGGAACCAGCGTATTTATCATGACCTTCACGGCGCTTACGGGAGCCGCTTCTCACTTTGCCCTTGGCGGCATGCCGGATTACACCGTCCTGGCCTTATGCGTGATCTTTACTCTGTTATGGGCGAGAATAGCGGCAAAATTTGCCAACAAAGCGGAGCCAAAGACCCTTAACCGCGCCACAGGCATTGTTCTGGTGATTCTGGGAATAGCTATTTTTCTGTTTTCGGCACTGGCGTGACTTGTCGCAGACATGAATTGCTGGTTACTGTTCAGACGGCTCAGGTCAACGAAGGCGGCGAGAAAATTGTAATGAACTGTCACCAAACACGTTCCCGCCCTGAAAAAATCAGTTGCATATCAATAGTTGCTCATGGTATAATAGCCGCAGATGAAATCGGACAGAAAGCGCGTCAGCGTGAGTTTGTGAGTATAGATGATAAAGTATATTCATTATTTTGAAAGGAGCTGCGCATGCGGATCGGAGCTATTGGTTTTCAGACGTATCAGCCATATATATACAATACAAATACCGTAAGCGGCAACAGCCTGTCCAGGGTGAAGCCCATAGGCGACGATCTGTTGTCTTCCAAAACTGATTTTTCCGGCATGACGGATGAGGAGCAACAGAATCTTAATCCGCTGAGGAGAGGCGAGACGGCTAATTTTGCGGATGTGATAGCCATGCAGATGCAGATGGGCAGGATGAATGCGGATAAGATCATGAAGCCTGCGGAGAAAGAGGTATCAGAAGTATCAGCAGCAGCCGGATCTGGCAACAGCAAGACACCTGAGGATGCAGGCACCCGGGCAGTCCGGATGACAGATGCTGCGGGAGAAGCACAGTCGGCAGAAGAAAGTGAAGCAGTCCGGCCCGTGCAGGCGGGCGCAAGCCTGTATCAGCTGCGGCATGCAGCTTTTGCCTACCAGATGAATATGATTGCGTAAGAGTGATGACCGCAGGGCGTAGATGTGTTTGCTCTGCGGTTTTAGTTTGCCCGGCGGGCGTATATTTTATATTAAGGAGTGCAAAACTATGGATTTTAAAACCCCTATTGCCTATGCACAGGAGGCCTGTGAAACACTGATGCGTCTTTATCCTGCGGAGGAGCTTCCCCCCAAGGGCCATTTTCATTATCATCAGGGCGTCTTCCTTTCGGGCATGTGCAAGACAGCAGCCCTTTGCAGAGAATCCCGATACCTGGACTATGTGGGGGCATGGCTTCATTCTGTTTTTTCTTCGGATGGAAGCAGCATATTGCAGTATGATCATGCCGACCTGGATGACATTCAGCCGGGCATATTGCTTTATCCCCTCTGGGACGCTACGGGGGACTCGTTTTACCGGACTGCCATGGACACTGTTCTGGCCCAGGTGCCGGACATTCCCCGCTGTGAATGCGGCGGCTTTTATCACAAGGTGAGATGCACCGGCCAGATGTGGCTGGATGGATTATATATGGCCTGTCCTTTTATTGCTGAATATGCGCGACGCTTCGGACGGCCGGAGCTGATGGATCTGGCCGTGCAGGAAATATTGCTGATGCGCAAAAATAACCGTGATTCCCGAACCAGTCTGTGGTATCACGCCTGGGATGAAACCAGGCAGAAGGAATGGGCTGATCCGGATACAGGCTGTTCGCCGGAGTTCTGGGGCCGTTCTATGGGCTGGGTTCCCGTTGCTATACTGGATGTGATGGAGCAGATGTCCGCGGAATCGTCATTCAGGGAGGATTCCCGTTATGCTCAGCTTGCCGGTGTAGTGAAGGATTTACTGGAAGCTCTTTCCCGATACCAAAGCGCTGACGGCCGCTGGTATCAGGTGGTGAATAAGCCGGAACAGCCGGGCAACTGGCTGGAAAATTCCTGTTCCTGCCTGTATGCTGCCGCCATGGCCCGCGGCGTGCGCAGGGGGGTACTGGATTCGTCTTATCTTGAGCGTGCCCGCCGTGCTTTTTCCGGGGTGGTGAGTACCCTGACCTGGCAGGGAGAGGATATTCAGATCGGAAACGTGTGTATCGGCACGGGAGTAGGCGACTATGACTTTTACTGCGCCCGTCCTGTCCATGTTAATGATCTGCATGCCGTGGGTGCGTTTTTGCTCATGTGCACAGAGCTGCAGGCCGCAATGGATGATGGCACCGGGAGGACGGAGGCGCCCGTATGAGCAGGCAGGAGATTTTTCGATGGGTGAAGCGTCAGTATGGTACGGAGCCGGATTACCCCTGGCAGGATGACAATGCGGTACTGCGGCATCGGAAGAACAGAAAGTGGTACGGTCTTATTATGAGTGTGGAACGGCACAGGCTGGGACTTTCCGGCGAGGGTGAGGCTGAAGTTCTCAACGTGAAGTGCGATCCGGAATTGATTGGCGCCCTGAGGACACAGTCTGGTTTCCTTCCGGCGTATCATATGAATAAAGCGCAGTGGATCAGTATTTTGCTGGATGGCACTGTGTCGGAGAAAGAAATCAGGAACCTTTTGGACATGAGTTACGGACTGACTGAGCCGAAGAAGCGGCAGGCATCCGGATCTTTGTAAAGAATCCGTTATTTGTTTTGTATGCCGCCCCGGGTTTATGGGCATTCTATGTCTATGGATAAAAAAACGGCGAGAACATTTGATTTTTATGTGATTTTGTTTTTTATGGTCTCCTTCGCAGGATGGCTGTGGGAGGTGGGAATTTTCCTGGTGACGAAGCATGCCTGGATTAACAGAGGAATATACAAGGGCCCTTATCTGCCCATTTATGGGGTAGGAGGGCTTTTGCTGTGGTTTCTGCTGCATCGCCTCAGCAGGAAGCCCTTTATAACATTTCTGTTGTCTGCGGTGCTTTGCTCTGCGCTGGAATACTTTACCAGCGTCTTTTTGGAGTGGAGATGGGGGGTGCGCTGGTGGGATTACAGCGGCTACCACCTGGATCTGAACGGGCGGATCTGCCTGTTGGGCGCGGTGTGCTTTGGCCTGGGAGGTATGGCGCTGAACTGCTATCTTATGCCCCTGTACATGAGACTGTATCACAAAATTTCCCGCAGGTGGCGCCTGATCCTGTGCGGTGCTTTCCTGGCAGTGTTTCTGCTGGACATCACTTATTGCGCGGTCAGACCAAATATGGGGTACGGGATTTCGGAATAAGAGGCAAAAAGTATGCAAAAAATTTACCAAATCTTAATTTGCCAGAAGCAATTTTGTGAGGTAGAATGTATTGCGTGAATACAGAATAAGATACTAAATATGTGATTAACAAAGGATGAAGGAAAGATTATGATTGTCTGGCTTATATATGCGGGAATTCTAATCTATATGGAAGTTGTGTTTCACCTGGGATGTTTTGGCCTGCAGGGCTTTAACCCTGTTTTTCCCATCGGGCTGGTTGCACTGATTGCGGCGGTGCAGGCGCTTATCGGCGGATGCTTTTCTGAAAAAGGAGAAAAACGGGCATCCAGGATTATGCTGTGGCTGCAGTATGTAGTTTTTGCCGTACAGGCAGTCTATTATCATATATTTAAGCAGCCTCTGCAGTTGAAGGCAATATTTGTTAGCGGCGAGGATGCCCTGACAAGCTACTGGCGGGAGGCTCTGACGGGGTTTGTGCAGACGCTGCCTCTGCTGTTGCTGCTTGTGCTGCCGATACTGGGCCTTGAGGTGGTGAGAAAACAGGGAAAATGGCATCACAAGCCTATGCGCAACATAAAGAAGCTGCGTTTGGGCCTGGTTGCGGTGATATCGCTGACCTACTGCATCTGCAGTATGATGATCGGCAATATAACGGAAGCTGTCTACGCTGAGGAATACAGTGAATTTTATGATCCGGAGACGGTGATGCGCAGCATGGGGGCTATTGTCATGGTGCAGCGTGATGGATTTTATGAGCTTCAGACTCTCTTTGATGGTCTGTCGCGTCACAGGGAATCACCGCAGGCCGTATCGGGCGGCAGCGTGGCGGATCAGGGCCTGTCCGGGGCAGGGATGGTTTCTGTGGGAACAGTGTCAGGAAATTCATCTGAGGATGCGGAAAAGGAAACCGTTCCCGAACAGGATGTGAGGGGGATGGAGGAAATGCCTGAGGAAGATCCGGAGCCGGATACATCTCCTTATATCTGGAACATTGATCTGGCAAAACTGGCAGAGATGTCTCAGGACAGTAAGGAGGAAAAATGGCTGGCGGAGTATATTGCCGGGCTGACTCCCACCAATCGCAATGAATATACGGGTATGTTTGAGGGATACAATCTGATCTATCTGACGGCGGAGGGATTCTCCACCTATGCCATTCGGGAGGATTTGACCCCCACGCTGTATAAAATGGTGAACTCCTCTTTTGTGTTTAACAATTACTACGTTCCCATCTGGCAGACCAGCACCAGCGATGGCGAGTATGTAAACTGTACGGGACTGATTCCGGACGGGCAGTACAGTATGCGGAAGAGCGCTTCCAACAATATGTCATGCTGTCTTCCCCGGTTTTTCAAAGAGGCAGGTGTTTACTGCCGGGCGTACCACAACAATACTTTGTCCTATTATGACCGTTATTTGTCCCACCCCAACCTTGGATATGATTTTAAGGCCATCAAGCTGGGAAAAGGCCTTTCGGAAGAAGAGTGGGGTGGCCAGCTGTTTACCGTGGAAACCCCGGATGCCTGGCCGGGTTCCGACTATGAGATGATGGTGGGAACAGTGGGCGAATATATCAATGACGAGCGGTTTCATGTATACTATATGACGGTGTCAGGACACATGAATTATGATTTCAAGGGCAACAGGATGTCTTCCTGGAATAAGGAGGCGGTGGCAGACCTGGATATGTCCGAGAACGCCAGGGCGTATATTGCATGCAACATCGAGCTGGATAAAGCCCTGGAGTATCTGCTGGACCAGCTGGAGCAGGCGGGAAAGCTGGAGAATACGGTGATCTGCCTGAGCGCAGACCATTATCCCTACGGGATGACGGAAGAGCAGTACGAGGAGCTGGCCGGAAAAGATCTGTCCCAGGATATGGATACGTACCGCAACAGCCTGATCTTGTGGAACGCCGGAATGGAGGAGCCTGTCTATGTGGATAAGGTTTGTTGTTCGGTGGATATACTGCCAACGCTGCTGAACCTGTTCGGCTTTGATTATGACTCCCGTATGTATGCCGGAAGAGATATTTTTTCCGACGGAGAAGGTCTTGTTATTTTTAATGACAGAAGCTTCGTCAGTGACACCGTGGCCTACAGCCGGAAGCAGAAGACCACCACCTGGAAGGATGAACTTTCGGAGGAGGAACAGGAAGCATACATGAGCGAGGCCAGGCAGGATGTGAAAGACAGATACCAGTTCAGCGCATATATTCTGCGGAATGATTATTATAGTTTAATTCAGCAATGTATTACAGATGCGGAGGCCACCCCTGAGGAGCCTTAAGAATTGTGGGAAAGGGCACTGCCGCACTGAACAGATACCCCGCCGGTTTGCTGCGGGGTATTTGCTTGTCACGGAAAATTATCTTTAAAATTATTTATATACAAAAAGAATAAATTTCCCTTGACGGAAAGTGTTGGATAAGATACAATATGTATCAAGGCAGATACTTTATGAAAAAAGGGGGAGATAATTTTGACTGTGGAATTGACATCGATTTTAAACTTAGATAAAATTAATGTATCAGGAATGATTGCCCCGAAGCCGGAGAGGCTGAAATACTACGAGGATTTTTATCTGGCAGAGGGGCGGTTTGCAAATGCTGTCATAGTGGATGAACACTGGAATATCCGTTCCGGCTACATGACTTATCTGCTGGCAAAAAAGTATGGAGTGAGACCGCCTATCTATGAGGTGCGCGCATCTAAGGCTCTGAGGAAGGTGGTGCGGGGCAGGTATGTGCGTTATCCGGAATGGGGGCAGAGTTTCGTGAGCGGGCTGACTGAGGATCGGAGTTCCAAGAGAAAAAGGTCTTCGGACAGAAAGCAGGAGGTCTGGCTTTACACTCTGAAGGAACCGGTGGTTCCCGGAGATATTCTGCGCGTTGAGACCCGGAGAGGAGCGTCAAATATTCGGGTGGAGTCGGTGGAATATATCGGGGAGGACGAAAGCTGTGTCGGCATGTGCAGGACCCTGAAGCACGTTAGAAAAAGAAAAAGCGTATTGGAGAGTGGAACATGAGAAAAGCAATGGATTACGTATTTACTGCGGACAAACAGGAAATTCTGATTGAAGGACTTCAGAAGGAAACCAGGGCACAGGTTATCGGGAACTATGTAAAGTGCCGTAAGGACAAGAAACTGACTCAGGACAACCTGGCACAGCTGTCCGGTATTTCTCGTCCTAATATCACCAGGTTTGAGAGCGGTAAGTACAACCCTTCTCTGGAGATGATGGTGCGTATTGCGGCTGCTATGGACATGGAAGTACAGGTTACTCTTGTCAAAAAAAAGCGCGGGAATAAGAACGCATAAGGTCTTTTGGTTGAACCGCCTCACAACAGCCCGTTGCTTTACGGAATGTTTTTATGCAGATAAAATGTAACTGTTCAGAGACATAAAGAGGGGTCGGGGCTCCTCTTGCGAATGGACTGTGAATAGTTACGATAACAAAAGGACATTTGAGGGGTGGAAAGGCGGAAAAATGAAAAAAGACAATCGCATTGCGGAGGTAATCAGCAAGAGCAGACAGAATTTGAACATGACCCAGGAGGAGCTTGCCTCAAGACTCGGAGTGACGCCTCAGGCGGTGAGCAAGTGGGAGTGCGGCACGGGAATGCCGGATGTAAGTCTGCTCCCGGGAATATGCAGTGTGCTGAAGATCAGCGGAAATGCATTTCTCGGAACGGAAGAAAATTTTGTGGAGAACGGCAATCTTAAGATGGAGCAGGAAATTCGGAACCTTATGATTGCGGAACCTCTGGTGTTACAGTTTGGAATGGATCTGGTTCCCTGTTTTGCGGAGGGAGTGCCCACCAACTATGTGCATAAATGCAGAAAGAGTTTGGTGGCAACTACAGGGATGCTGATGCCCATTTTGCGCCTCAGAGATCAGTCGCTGCTGGAACCCCTGGAATACCAGATACTCTCCTACGATAAGGTTTTGTTCCAGGGAAAGGCGGAGGCGGTAAACCAGCAGGTCTTTCACATGCTGATCGACAAAACGGTCGAAATCTGTTATGAGAACTATGACACTATTTTGAACAAACAGATAGTGAAAGCTATGGTAGATAATATGAAGGACCTTTATCCCGGCGTGGTGGAAGGTCTTGTTCCGGAACGTATCAGTTATCTGGAATTACTGCAGTACCTTCGTAAAAAGGTCAGAGAGACTCACAATATTCACAATATGATTCAGATTCTGGAGGAGCTGGAGAGCAGCCATTTGGACTCAAGTGCTGATTGATTCCCGTTCTAAAGCACCGATTGATTCCCGAAGGCAGAGAGAAATGTTAGAATATACTCAGTGAAACCGGTCATCACTAATTATCATCGTCCGGGCAGAGAAAGTCGGTTTGGACGGAAGAAGACGGAGGGAAGCAGAGTGTTTGATACAATGAAAGTTGCCAGGGAGATAAGGGAAGCCAGGATTGCCCAAAATATGACACAGATGAATCTGGCGGATGCCATGGGGGTCAGCTATCAGGCGGTATCCAACTGGGAGAGAGGAAATTCCATGCCGGACATCGGAAAGCTGGAGGAACTGTGTGAGATTTTGGATATAAGCCTGGATCGGCTGCTGGGAGTACAGCGACAGGTTCAAAATGTGCAGAAGGTTATTGATTACACCAGCGGAAAGATAGAAGAAACGCTTTCTCTGGAGGAAATCCGTGATGCAGTACCCTTGATGGAGCCGGAGCAGGTGCAGAGATGCGTGGGCAATACGGCGGAAGAGACAGAAAGGATCAGTCTGGATGAATTGATAGGCCTGGCGCCCTTTGCAGGTAAAGGGACCCTGAAAAAGCTGGCTGAGAAGGTCGAGGAAGTCAATTTGGATGAATT
>CAMWJV010000057.1 GCA_947174665.1 uncultured Lachnospiraceae bacterium | reverse complement strand
AATAATCCATGAGGAAAACGCTGCTCTTGCGTTTTCCCTTGTGAGAAAGGCTCCGCCTGCGGAACCGTAGAATTTCTTAGTCCGCGTACTATGCCGAATGCAATTCGGCAGCGGACTTAGAAATTCTTCTCACAATTTTCAGGTGGGACCGATCATGCTGTCCGCCTGAAACGCGGGCACAATGTCAAAATAACGCAGCACCGTTGCCCCGATGTCCGCAAAGGTTTCCCGGGTTCCGTAATTGATGGGGCTTACGCTCTGCCCATACATAATAAAGGGAGTATACTCTCTGGTGTGGTCCGTGGTTGCCGTGTACGCCGGGTCACAGCCGTGATCCGCCGTGATCATCAGTATATCCTCCTGCCTCATCTTAGCTAATATCTCAGGTAGTTTTTCATCAAAGAAAGTAAGAGCCTCGGCATAACCGTCCACATCCCTTCTGTGTCCGTAAAGCATATCATAATCCACAAGGTTGATAAAGCACAGTCCTTCAAAATCCCTGTCCAGATACTCAAGGGTCCTGTTTATTCCCTCCTCGTTGCCAACCGTGCGGACTGACTCGGTAATACCTCTTCCCGCAAAGATGTCCCATATCTTACCCACGGCGATCACGTCCTTTCCGGCACCGGAAAGCTGATCCAGCATGGTGATCCCGGGCGGTTCCATGGAAAAATCATGTCTGCGCGCCGTCCTGGTAAAGAGTCCTCCGGCGGGACCCACAAAGGGTCTTGCAATGACTCTTCCCACGCCGTGCTCGCCTTTAAGTATTTCCCTTGCCATACGGCAATACTCATAGAGCTGCTCCGGCGGTACGATCTCCTCATGGGCCGCAATCTGGAATACGCTGTCTGCAGAGGTATAGACGATAAGGTCTCCCGTATTCATATGTGCATCCCCATACTCCTGAATGACCGCCGTTCCGGAATAGGGTAAATTGCAGAGCACGCCCCGCCCTGTCTTCTCTGAAAAAGCGTCCAGCACCTCTTTCGGAAACCCATTCGGGTAGGTGGGCAGAGGCTTCGGCGAACAGACGCCCGCAATCTCCCAATGGCCAATGGTAGTGTCCTTGCCTCTGGAACGCTCCGCCATCCGGGCGATAGCCGCCCTGTGGCTTTCCTTTTTTGCGATGCCGGTCTCTTCTGTGACACCGTCAATATCAAACAGCCCTAAGTCCCGCATATTCGGCATACGAAAACAGGGGCTGGAAGATACGCTTTTCAGGGTATTCACGTTCACATCCCCGTAGGAAGCCGCATCCTCCATCCCACCGATTCCAAAGCTGTCCAGCACGATCAGAAAAACTCTCCGCATAATCTTTAGTCCTCTCTTCTGCGCCTATTATAGCACATAATCTATGTAATTTATACTAAATTTTTACATCTATTGCGACACTGTGCTGATAATGATATTTTCCGGCGCAATCTCAGTCTTCCGTTTCACAATATCTTCAATCTGCGCCCGCTCCGCATCACTCAGCATTGCTGCATTTACCACCACATCCACTGCGCTGCCGTTGATGCTGACCACCACATCTGAAAATCCCTTGGCTTCCAGCAGGATTTCCGCAGCAGCCTCCTTCTCTGCAATAGCCGTCATCTGTACCATGCTGTCCACTGCCGCCTGTTTCTGCTCGTCAGAAAGCCCCGTACTGTTGATGATCTCCAGCAGTGTCTCCTTATTTCTGGCTCTTGTCTGTTCCTTTAAAAGCTTCGCCTCCGAGAGGATTGCGACACCTGCAGTAGAAGTGAACACAGCTTCACCCGGTATCTCCCCTTCTTCCGGTGTATTATTCTGCCCCTCTGTGGTTGGATTCTGGGCCACCTGGAAATCTGCGTCCAGATAATCATCCACAGGGTCATCCTCCATGTCGGAATCCAGACTGTCGATCTCGGTCAGCCCTGTCTGTATCAAATCTTCTTCTGACAGGTCCAGCAGATCCGCCGCCGTAAAATTCTCCGTGAGGATGTCCTGTGTGCCTGCCGGATTCGTATCGCTTGTGTATACATTGCTGTCGTCCACTGCCTGATATTCATCTTCCAGACCGGTTCCCGCAAACTGCAGATACCCTGCGATTGCAATCATAATTGCAAGTGCGGTTATCATAAGCTGATTTTTTTTGATTAGGTTTTTCACGTCTTTTCCTTTCTCTACGTTTTACTAGTTTATTGTATGAGCCCGGGAACGGATATATGAATCATGTCATTTGGATTTTGTCTCCATTTTTACCACCATGACCTTATGCGCATCTATATGAAAGAGTGCCTGCACAATCTCCGTCACAGTGCGGTTTACCGTACCGCTTCCCGCTCCTTCCGCAACCACCAGCACTCCTTCAATTTCCGGCACATAGGTTTTCACCACATAGGGCGTACTGCTGCTGCCCTCCGTACTGTACACCACACTCTCCCCCGTCTCGCTTGTGTTCACCGTGCGGGTTCCCCCCTGGGCATCGGTCTCCGTGGTCACGGAACGACTCACCGGCGTTTCCCGCTCTACCACCAGCTCGCTGGAGGATTTCAGCGTGATCATAACCCGCACTCTTCCCACATCAGCCATATCCGCCAGTGCCTCCGTCAGCCGCTTTTCCAGAGCCGCTGCATACTCCAGACCGGCAGTTTCCTCCGTCCGCTCCGTATCCGCCCCACTGCCCGAACCGGTTCCCGATGGGTTCAAAACATCCCCCCTCCCTTCGTCCGCTCCGCTGTTTTTCTCATTGCTGTCCTTCGTGGGCAGGGCAATGACAAACAGCAGAATACCCACCAGTATTAAAACCAGCAGATTATCCTTGCGGAACAACTTTTTTATCCTTTCGCTTTCCAGCCATTTCTTCCGCTCATTTTCCATATGACCTCCCGACACCTCCTTCACGGTTACTGTATTTCAATCGGTCCCACTATCACGGTGACTTCCGGAACCTCCTCCACTTCCTCCAATGCCTCCTCCGCCTGACTGTTTTGCTCTTCCATCCTTTTTCTGACCTCCTCCAGCGTCATCTGCTCCAGCAGCTTATTTGTCTCCTCGGCTTCCCGGGCGGCAGTCTCCATCTCCTGCTCCAGCTGAGTCCGAAACATCTCCAGCCCCTCCAGCGTCTGCTCCATGTTTCCCCCCAGCAAAAAGCTGCCAATCGGCAGAAAGAGCTGAATCAGAATCATGACGCTGACCAGGAGCTTCAAATATTTTTCATAAGTCTCCCTGGGTCTGAAATGTACGATTGTCTGGGCACAAATCATAAAGATGCCTATCCTGCAGATTGTCTGCAATAACATACCCTGTTACCCCTTTCCTGATGCCGTGACCACCGCTATGGAAATCAAAAACAGCAGAATCGCCGTTCCCGTGGTCTTAAGCAGCAGCAGTCCCCCGTCTCCGGCCCTGTTGACACATGAAGTGATCCGCTTGTCGCTGACTACGCCCATAAAAGCAGCGGCGCACTTCAGCATGCCCGCAATCAGACCAATCTTTAAAAGAGGCGCCGCACAAAGCACCAGTATTAATATCAAAAGCACCACCCCGATGCTGTTCTTAATGACAAGTGCGGATCCCAGAACCAGTTCCACTGCACTGTCCGCAGCATTCCCCACACCGGGTATCGCTGAAACGATTCTCTGCAGGGCCGATTTTTTTACTGCATCCACCACCGGGGTGATCAGTGCCTGGAAAATGCTGATACCTGTAATCACCCCAACCGCCCCCTTCAAAATCCATCCAACCGCCTTTTCCAGCAATTCAATCAGCATGGTCAGTTTTTCCTCCACCCAGATGCCGTTTATCATGGAAAGCATGACAAAGCTGTAAACCAGGGGAATAGCCCCCTTGGCAAGGATATATTCCACTCCGTATATGACCAGCAGCATCAGCTGACTGACCACGGCGGCCGTAGCCGCGCCCGTGGATACCCCCACAGAAATCAGATAGGCCGGCACCAGAAGCCTGATAAAAAGCGTAATATCCTCCAGGGTCTGCAGCGCCGTCTCCGCCGCTTCGGAAAAGCATTTCAGAAGGATTGCGGTAAACAGCAGATACATAAAGTAGAAACTCATATCCGCCACCTGATGCATATCAAATATCTCCACAAAATGGGAGATCAGGGAAGACACAATTCCCAGCACCAGCAGCCAGATAAGCACATTCTTCATGCCGGACAGCTGATTTGTAATGCCTGCGGCCCCGCCCGTGAAAAGACTCGACAGGGCGCCCAGTATATCCCCCGACATGACCTGTTCAAGAAGCCGTTCCGCTGATATACCCGTCCCGGGAAAAAGCTGCCGTATTCCCTCCGAAAGTCTGTCCAGACCATAATCCTGCCAGATATCGCCCAAATCCATATATTGTCCTGCCTTTCCTCCAAATTCAGCCGCTTTTACAGAAAGCTTTGAATCTGCTCAATTACCGCAAACAAGACCGGCAGACCGGCAAACATTACAGACAGCTTTCCCAGCACCTCAATCTGCCCGGCCACCGTCTGATAACCGGCATCTTTACAGATGTCCGCGCTGAATTCACAGATATAGGTAATGCCTATGACCTTCAGCAAAATGGCAAGATAGCTTTCCGCCCCGCCCAGGTAACTCCGCAGCTTTCCCAGCTGGGCCGTCACGGCGGCCACCTGCCGCAGGGCGTATCCGAAAACAAGAATACCCACAGCCAGTCCCATATACATTCCGTACTCCGGCTTCTGGCTCTTAAACTGAATCGCAAGCATCACTCCCGCGATTCCGAGAAAAACCACCTTTACAAGTTCCTGCACACTTTCCCCCCTCTACAGAGCAAACAAGGTCTGTATTGTCTGAAACAATTCATATATGTATGGCACGATCCAGGTCAGCACAAGAATCAAACCTGCAAGGCTGATCATGAACGCATGCTCCTCCCGCCCGCTGTGTTTCAACACCTGGCTGAGTATCGTAACAAGAATACCAACTGCCGCTATCTTGAAAATCAGACTCACTCCCATAACTCCTCGTATCCTATCTTAAACATTAACCGCTAACCGCTTTGCAGTCAGAACTCAGCATAATACGAGAATGATCAGCAGTCCTCCCAGCGCTCCCAGTCCCACCGCCATCCTGCATTTTTCCACATTCTCCCGCTCCAGGGCTGCCGCCCTCACATCCAGCTGCTCCCTGCTCTGTTCTATCAGGGCAAGCTGCATCTGACTGTCTCCAAACGTTCCCGCCGATACAAACCGCAAAAACTCCTCCCTGTCCTCTTCCTTCAGGGGCATATCCTTCAGAGGAACTCTGACACACTCCTCAAAGACCTGAGCAAAGCTTTCTCCGGTGTTCTCCTGCATCTTGTCCGCAATCCTTCGGAATGCGTTCCCCAGGGTTCCGGCCAGTCTGTCCGCCACATGCTCGCAGCACTCCGGCAGCGTTCCCCTGCCGTACCGGATTTCACTGCACAGAAGACTCAATGTATCACACATCATCCGCAGCGCCCTGACTCTGCCGGTAAACTGCCGCCTGTACCAGAAGCCCAGCCCGAAACACCCCGTCAGGATCATACAGGCTCCCGCCAGCTTAAGCATCCGTTTCCCCTCCCTCGGTCATGGCTTTCACCACACAGTTTCCATTTTCCTTCCCGAGAATGATCACCATCCGAAACAACTGCCTCCACACGGCCTTCGAAACATCGAATCTGGCTATTACATCCTCCCGGCTCTCTCCGTGAGCCGTAGCCAGTATCCGGCATCCGCATGCCGCTGCACGACTCAGGGCTTCCAGTTCCTCACGATTTCCAAGCTCGTCTATAGCTATGACATCCGGCGACATGGCGCGCAGAAGCATCATCATGCCCAGACTCTTTGGACAGGCGTCCAGCACATCCGTCCTCATACCCACATCATTCTGCGGTTTCCCACAGAATGATCCTGCAATCTCCGAACGCTCATCCACCACCCCCACCGTCATGCCATGTCCCCATTTGTTTCCGTCAGAAACCTGCCTGATAAGGTCTCTGAGAAGGGTTGTCTTACCGCAGCCCGGCGGCGAAATGATCAGGGTACTTTTTAAACTTCCGCCGTCATACATGCGCGGTATCACCCTGTCCGCCGCCCCTTTGATCTCATGGGCGACACGGATATTGATAAAAGATATATTTTTAATCGTCCGAAGACTCTTTCCGTCCTCCGTCACTGCTTGTCCCGCAACTCCCACCCTGTGTCCGCCGCCCACCGTGAGAAAGCCCTGACGCAGCTCATCTTCAAAAGCATACAGAGAATAGTGACAAATATGTTCCAGCAGTTCAGCCAGTTCCCTGGACGTAATGACGGCCGCCTCCGCCTGACAATCCGTAAAATGGCCTTCTCTGTCCAGGAAAACTTCCCGTCCGTCCACATGCACCACTATCGGACGGTCTGCACGCAGCCGGATCTCCCTGACAAATTTCTGATGCATGGCCGTATACTCCCAGAAACCTCTCCTCCCGGCCGGAAAAAGTTGTATAATTGTATTATCCATTCCTTGTCCTCCTTTCTCCAATATATGAAAATAAGAACCGGATATTCCTTTTTTCTTTTTAACTTTTGTACTGGAAAAAAAACAAAATTTTGAAAAAAAACAGATAGACAAATGATCTGAGAAATGATATTCTTTTCTTGTAACAAAACAGTAATCATTACTATTATTATTTAAAATAAAACGGAGGTATTTTATGAGCACAAGCACAGCACAGGTTGACAATCTTGTAAATCTTCTCGACGGGTATGCAACAAAGGGCGGACATCATCTGAATGTTAATGTACTGAACAGAGACACGCTGCTGGATGCACAGAAGCATCCTGAGAATTATCCCCAGCTGACAATCCGGGTCAGCGGATATGCAGTAAACTTTATTAAGCTTACCCCCGAACAGCAGGCTGATGTCATCAGCCGTACTTTCCATGAGGGGCTGTAAGACCCGGCGCACTTTGCTCCGGAACGATTTCCGGTTTTCGTAATCCTATTTGAGTCAAAACGGGCAGCTTCCTGAAAAGCTGCCCGTTTACACCCTCAATAGGTATATACATTATGATATAGCTTGCAGTAACCGCCGCCCAGACGCTGCACCTGCAGCTGTATCAGGAAATTATCCACTCCAAGCTTTTTCAGCGCATCATTCACATAACCGGTCATGTAGGTTCCGCTGCTGTAAGCACCTTCCACCGAACTCCAGAGAGACTCCGGAATTATATTGACGAACTGTTTCTCGCCTGTTCCGGCATCTTCCAGCCGTTTTTTACAGTCTTCATAATATTTCTCCAGAGTTTCCAGTACCTGATCCTCCGTAATGCCGGCTTTTTCCAGATTTTCTTTGCGCTTCTCCTCTTCGCCCTTCGTCTCGTCCGCTTTATCATAGGGATCACCCCTGCTCTGCCAGACCAGCGGCTCAATAGGATTAGGGTTGATATAAGCATCCACGGCACTGCTTCCCGGCTCCGCCGTCTGCACGGCAGGAACCTCCGCACAGGCGGGAAGATACACCGCAAGGTCAGTCCGGACGTGAGTAGTTCCAAACTCCCTGTCTGATTTATTGTAATAGTCATATGTGGAAGGCTCCGTGTCATCCCAGGTCACATCCACATTGCGATAGAGGCTGCCCATCTTCACAATATTCCATGCATGATCTTCCCCCGCGTATCCCGTACAGTAATAGCAGGGAATTCCCAGCTGCTGCATCAAATACTGAAAAGCCCTGGAATATCCGGCGCAGACACTCTCCCCCAGCACAATGGCACTGTATGCGCTCTGATCTATGGGCATTGAAGCTTTGTATTCCACAATCTGCACCAGCGCATCATGAATATACTGCTCTTTCTCGTAATCGCTTCCGAGATTCACTGCGCCGGTCAGAATTTCAGATGTGCAGGTGTTAAAATCCTGTACTGCCGTCGCCAGGTCATTTGCAGTTGCATTGTATCTCAGCGTGATCTCCACACAGATTCCCGTCCGAAGATATTTGCAGGCGAACTCCGCATCCAGCCAGAACAGTTCCGGATGATCGTTATACACGGCCTCAACCACACTGGCGGCCTGAGCCGTAGTCGCTGCCACAGCAGGCGTAAAGGAAGTATTCAGTGCCAGAGCATTGGCATATACCTGCCTGTACAGTGTCTTCAAGGTGTCATCCAGCATGGCGTAATAGGGATAATACTCTGCCGCAAAGGTCAGGCCCTCCCCTGTCTCACCGGGTGCAAGAATGCTGCTGAGATTGTCTGCTTCTTCCTGGGCAATCTGCTCATTTTCCGCCGTAACGGGCTGGTAGCCCACCAGTCCGCTGACTCCCTCCGGAATTTCCTGCGGATAGCTGTCCGGCACAACATACTTTTCTCCGTCGCCGTTTCCCGATGTAACAGGAGTGAAGCCCAGATTCTGTCCTGTGTCCGGCTGTGCGGTACCTGCCTGCATCTGCTGTACCTTCTCCGCCAGCTTGGCGGTCAGATCGGGGTTTAACGCACACACCAGAATCCCCAGGCTGCCTGCCACCAGCAATGCCACTACGAAATAGAGTATCCTTTTGATCAGCTTCATTTTTATACTCCTCTTATCCTCAAAGGCTCCAAATTAATTCCACAGAAACGGCAAAATTATTAAGAACGCAACGCGCAGTATCATTTCGGCAACGGCAATGATACAAAGGATTTTCACCAGTTTGGGATTGGAACTGTAATCCAGCTTTCTCCTTGCCATTATAATAAAGACAATGCACAGAATAGGCGACCAACCGAATAATATTGCAAGAACAGCGAAAATCGTCGACCTGTTGGCCTCCGGGTCCGCAACGGTTCCCTGTCTGTTTCCTCCATTTTGTACGGACCCGGAAACGCCTCCCTGAGACTGCCCGGAATTCCATTGCCCTGTCGTTTGAGGAACTCTGCCCTGAGACTGCCCGGAGCTTCGCTGTCCTGTCGACTGAGTCCGGTTCTGCGCCCCCTGCAGGCCCGCACCGCTTACCTGTGCTCCCTGCTGACCTGCACTTTTCGTCTGTCCTGCCGAACTCTGCTGCCACCGGGTATCCTGCTTCCATGCATCATGGTTATCGACATAGCCGCTGTCATGATGAAGTGGATCGGAGCCGATATGACCGCCCGCGATGGAACCGGCCGTCGTTTTCTTAAGTGTCTCGATCAGTCCGTCCAGGCTGGCGCGGAACTCCTTACGGCTGGCACCTCCGCCCACGCCGTCCAGATCCATCTCGCCTCCCATGGCATTTTTCAGCCACGCCTCCACATGAAACTGTCCGTCCACATAGACCCACTTCAAGTAGCGTTCCTTCTTGTGACTGTCCTTCAGGTAAAAAACCATCTCCCCGTTCCAGTCGGTTCTGGAAAAATGATTGTGATAGATAAAATCATCCAACACCATACTTACCACATCTATCGGCTGTTCCAGCCGTATGTCCTTAATATATCTGCCCATGGCGCCCCCTTCTTTTGTGCAGCTCTTATGCTGTGAATAGTTACAGTATAAACAATTTGCAGGCAAAAATCAATGCCCCGGGCAATATGTTCCGGCTCAAATGTTATTGACGCCTGAACCGTAACAGGATTGAAAAAACATCACCCTCCAGTTCCGCCCTCAGACTGCCCCCCAGCCGTCCGGCAAGCTCCGAGGCAATGGTGAGTCCCAACCCCGTAGAAGTATCTTTTCTTGCGGAATCCGCCTTGTAAAACTTTCTAAAGACCCCCTCCATATCTATCTCCTCCGGCGATTCACACCTGTTGGAGCATCTCAATACCACATTGTCCCCATCGCCGTGCAGGGACAGAGATACCTCGTCTGCGCCGTGAACCAGGGCGTTTTTCACAATGTTCTGCAGAATCCTGCGCACTGCCTCCTCATTTCCGTAAATATATGCGGGAGTCTCCTCAATATCCACCGCAGGCCGGATGCCCTTTTCTGCAAACTGTCCGTAAAATGCCAGCATGGTATCAATAGTGCACTGAGTAAAATTAATAGAACTCATCTCCACCTTATAATCGCTGTTCTGAAGCTTTGTGTAGGTAAACAGCTCCTCCAGCATGGCCTCAAGGCTGCCGATGCGGGCTTTGATGATACTGCCGTACCGTTCTCTCTCTTCCGCGTCCTCCGTCTCTGTGAGCAGTTGAAAATAGCCGCTGAGGGAGGTGAGAGGCGTTCTGATATCGTGGGAAATTCCCGTCAGGGAGTCCTTCAGTCCCCGGCTCTCCCGCTCAATCCTCATGCGCTCCTTTGCAGTCTCCTCCAGAAAGGCATTCATTTCGTCAATAAGCCTGCCCACGGATCTGAATGGCATGTCCGAGTTCAGCCTCATGTTGGTCTTATGGGTTCTGATAAACGCCAGACGGCGGCAGATTTCATTTATCTGCCGCACAAATAAAATAATGATCAAAATGAAAGCAATACATGCTGCTGTGGCTGCCGCCGTCCAAATCGCCATACTAATCCCCTTCACCCTATGTCTCTCTTCTCCAGCACAAGACACCCTGCGGCGGATGCCAACAGAAGGTACACCACGCCCACGATCAGGGCTGTTGCCACATCTTTGCCCGCCGCTTCCGATGTAATACAGGAAAGATAATAGTCAAGAGAGCATTTCGATATGTCAAATCCTGCCGGGGCACCCAGATAAGCCGTTGCCAACCGGTTTATGAAGAAATAGACATAGGGAAACAGCCCCGAGGCCACCACGATTCCTGCGAAAATTCCCGCCGCCGCATTGCGGGCCGCCGTGCAGACCAGCATGACCAGCGCGCCGAACGCCAGCCCCAGCAAAAGCTGTACCAATACAACTTTGCACATGACCGGAATGTTCCCTGCTGTAAACCGGTCATAATAAATCCTTCCAAACAGTGTGAAGCTTAAGATGATGGCTGCATAAAGAGCGACAAGCTCAAACAGAATGACCGGCAGTTTCGACACTATGAGCATTCCCCGGGGCTTCATCTGACCGCCCAGATTTTTGATAAAGCCTCTCTTCCGCTCCGAGTTGGCAATCAGGGCAGCACCGACGGATATCAGGATCATCGTGAATCCGCTGGTAAAAAATTCATCTACAAACTCCGCCAGATTAAATTCCCCCGATTGCGGCACCGGCAGTTCTTCTCCTTCTGTGCCGCCGACCATGATTCCCACATGAAAGCCTGCATTACTCTCCGCTTCTTCACCGGTCTGGGAAGTCTGCTCTCTGGCATTTCTGGCATCTTGCGCTTTTTCCTCCAGCCTGGGCGTCATCCAGATCATAAAAACCATAAACCAGCCTATAAACGCTGCCACCGCTATCATTACATAAAAAGATTTCTGGTGAAACAGCCTGTAAAAATTCATTTTTATCAGATTAAACATTTTTGCCACCTCCTGTCAGCTCCAGAAAATAATCCTCCAGCTCCTGATTCAAAACCGAGATACCGTTTATCGGAATACCTGCGGAAACAAAAGCGGAATTGATTTCCGCCGTCTCCTTAAGACGCTCGTATATTTCTATGGTGTCCCTTCCTGTCACCCGATAGTTTGTGATACCGTTCTTCTCCAGTACCGTGGAAGCCGCCGGAGTATCGGGCGTATTTAGCAGAATCTTGCGGGAGCATTTCTCAAACAGTTCCTCTCCTGAAAGTTCCTGCAGCAGCTGCCCGTTGTGTATTATGCCGTAATTTAAGGCAAATTTTGACAGTTCACCCAAAATGTGGCTGGAGATGATAAATGTAATATGCCGCTCTCTGTTCAGGCGCTCAATGGTGTTCCTCACCTCCGCGATGCCCTGGGGATCCAGTCCGTTAATAGGCTCATCCAGTATCACCAGATCCGGCTCGCCCACCAGCGCAAGCGCTATCCCAAGACGCTGCTTCATGCCGAGAGAAAATTTCCCTACGGGCTTCTTTCCCGTATCTGAAAGTCCCACAATTTCCAGAAGCTCTTTCTCCGTATCCCTGTTTCTCACTCCCAGCGCCATACATTTGGCATGCAGATTGCCATAGGCGGACATATCCGCATAGATGCCGGGCTCCTCAATCAGCGCTCCCACCCTGTTCATGATCTTTCCCGCTCTGACGCCCTCTTCCCCAAAAAGGGTAAAGCTGCCTGAGGTGGGAGCCGCAAGCCCCGAAAGTATTTTCATCAGCGTTGTCTTTCCGGCCCCGTTCCGGCCGATCAGACCGTAAATATCTCCCTGTTTGACATGGATACTTACGCGGTCCACGGCCTTCTTCCGCTTATACTGCTTTGTGAGATTTTCTGTTGAAAGCAGATAATCCATATATTTCACATCCTTTCCTGTCTCTGCCGCAGCCGCCTGAAGCTCTGCTCCTCACGACCGCTTCTATGTCTCTCAATATACAGGCAGATGTTCAAGATAGCGCAAAGAAAGATTAAAGAAAGTTTCAAGATTTTAATGTTTTAACATTTAGCCTTAAAGCCGATTCCCCACACCGTATCAATATATTCCTCCTCTGAGACGGCTTTCAGCTTCTTGCGGATATTGCTGATGTGCATGTTTATGGTTTTGTCCTCGCCCATGTAATAATCCTCCCAGGCGTAGGTATATATATCCTGCTTGGAAAAAACTCTCTGGGGGTTCGACAGCAAAAGCTCCAGAATCTTGAATTCCTGCTTTGTCAGGGAAATCTTTTTCCCGTCAATCTCCCCGCAGAAGCCCTCCGGATCCAGAGTCAGATCTTTCAGTACAAGCTTTTTCCCGCCTTGACGATGTCCGCTTTGGCCGCGTCCACCCTCCCATTCGGAGGATACCTTTTTAAGCCGTACTCCAATCCTGGCAATCAACTCCGCCACCTCAAAGGGTTTTGTCATGTAGTCCTCCGCCCCGGCGTCAAACAGGGAAAGCTTACTGTCCAGGCCATCCTTAGCCGAAAGAATAATAACAGGGATATTCTGCTTTTCCCGAAGTTTCGGCAGGAGCTCCTCCCCGCTCATACCCGGCATCATCAGGTCCATGACCGCCAGGTCAAACTGTTCGGCGGAGGCGCACAAAAGCCCCTCCGTCCCTGAGAATGCCTGTCTGTACTCATATCCCGCTTTTTTCAGCGCCTCCCCTATCAGATTGTTAATGTCGGCACTGTCCTCTATGATCAGTATTTTACTCATGATTTCCCTCATTCCACTTATTCAGTCTGTCCGGCAAAAAAACTATCCAGGCCGTTTGCAATGCCCTCCGCCAGCAGATCCTGATACTCCTCTGTCGCCATCAGGGCATCCTCCTCCGGATTTGTCATATAACCCATCTCTACGATAGTCACCGGCACCTGACACCAGTTGATGCCGCTCATTGTATCCGTCTCCCACACCTTTCTCTTCTTGCAGCCTGTGTTTTCCGTCAGAGCATCCAGAATGCAGTCCGACAGTTCTCTGCTGGCCGAATAGAGTTCCCCGTTGTATGGATTATTTGAAGTCTGGCAGATTGTCATGGCTCCATGCACAGATGAATCCTCCGAACCATTTGCATGAATGCGGACAAAGGCGTCCGCTCCGGCATCATTGGCAACCGCAGCTCTCTCGCTGTTGCTGATATCCACATCATGAGTTTCCCGAACCATGATGACCTCATATCCTCTGCTTACCAGAATATCCCGCAGTTTCAGCGCGACAGCCAGATTCAGCTCATATTCCGCCCAGCCGCTGACACATCCGGCGGTGCCGGAGGAAACCTTTGCCTTCATCTCACTGCTTCCGGGTCCTACCGGTTCTTTTTCCTTATTCCCCTTCTGCTGGTGACCGGCGTCGATCACCACTAAAAACTGCTGATTTTCCTCGGAAAGGACAGCGCTCTTAGCTTCCTCAGGAACTTCCGGCTGTGACTCTCCTTCACTGCCTCTTTCCACGGAGATTTCCGACTTTTTGACCCCCAATGTACGCCATTCAATTTCATTTTCATCGCTGATAGTCTCTTCTGTAATTTTAATCCGTTTTCTGTTTTTCTTCACCAGCTCCCATGCCTCGTCATCAGTGAGAAAACTTACCCCCATGAGTTCTTCGTTATCCCTGATATAGTTAAGAATAACTTCCCTTTCCTCTTCCGTGGCCTCATCCGCAATATAATAGGCATAAAACATTTCATCATTAATGGTATACTCACAAAAATCTACATCAAGAGACCAGTCAGCTTCCGAATTCCAAATATCGCCATAATAGCTCATTCCGTCCAATGCACTTCCCGTTTCTATATGACATTCATAGCTCTTTCGGTAAATGCCATCCGCCCCTATGATGCCTTCCCACCCATAATGACATAAGGCCCCGCCGCTGCCAAAGCCGAATGCAAGACCGTTTTTATAGACCTCATTATAGCTTCTTGCCCAGGTATCAGCCGCATATACCAGAACAACGTTTCCGGCTTTATAATCAAAGACCATCGTAAGGCTGCTGTCATCATCCCGTGAGTATATTCCCAAACCGTACGCACACAGCGCAAGCTGCTTTTTGCCGTCATTTCCGCAGTCAATCAGCGCATACTGCATCTCCCCGATTTTATTTCGCACATAGTCCTCCAGCATCTCATGCTGGATCCCGTCAACCAGATTACGGAAGGAGAACATGCCTTTCTGTCTGCTAAGAAACTCTTCATCTGTCAAAAAAGTTCCCCTGTAAGAAGTGTCGGTATATACATAGTCCGCAATGGCTGCCTCACGTTTTCCCGTAAGGAATTCTTCATAGGCCTTTACTTCCCTGCCGGTTTCACTGAACAGTCCTTCATCATAATACTCTGCATCCCAGCTCCAAACAGAGGCTGCATATATCTTCCCATCCATGTCTTCAACATACCAGTCGGTTACAAAGACTTTCCCGTTCTCATCCCAGTCAAATACAAACGCCACTTCTCCCAATCCGTTTGCGATGCCGCCCGAATAGATATATTCATATCCTGTCAGAAGCTTTCTGCCTTCATAATTAGTTGTTGTAAGCCCATAGTAGCCTCTGCTGTTGGCACCGATGCCCCAAATATCCTCTTCGCTCTCCTCTGTTTCCAAAACAATCCTGTCATCAAGATAAGGACAATATACATTGTAGTTGCCGCTTTCAGCATCTTTTTCTATCTCCACATTCAAACCGCAGTCATATCCTTCAGAAAAATCATTGGGAAGTTCCATTCGCTCTGCTTCGTTGTCCCTGTATTTTATCACAAATTTCTGGCAGTCGCCCATGCCCCCAACGCCTGTTCCCTGTACACAGAAAACGATCTCCGTGCTGCCGTCATGGTCGACATCCGCGCCAAAATCCCCGAAAATCCACCCATTATAATAACAGCAGAAATCGTCATATATGTAACATGGCTCATCATCATTCATGAAAAGATACAGGCAGCCATCCGCATAACCGTCGCTGTCCTCTTTACCCTCATACAGGCAGAGGATCATATCCGTCTCGCCGTTTCTGTCATAATCATTGAACACAGCTCCCGTAAGACACATATTCGTCTCATCAGGGATTTTGCTGCCCTCTATCTTCCGATACATTGCGTCTGCGTCTTCCTCTGACATATCAGAATAAGCAGATACCAGTTCATAAAATTTTTCCCGGAACGCCTCTATGCGTTCCGCTTCTTCTTTTTCCGCTTCATTATTTTCTGCTTTTTTATCTTCTTCGTCTGTATCACCGGAGACAGATATGTCTGTTTCCTCCAGTTCCTCCGTTTCAGTACTGTTTTCTATTCTGTCTGAATTATCTCCATCTGCATTCTTCCCGCAGCCTGCGAATAATACTGCTAAAATTCCTATACAGAATATAAATTTGGCTCTGAATTTCATAAACTCCTCGTTTCTTCACATAAGTGATATCTGACGTATTATCGGATCAGTGCTTATAATAAGTCAGGGAAGCATATTTTTTGCATATTCGGTATAAATTACTCCGTTTATTATCTACGCATCTTTTCAACCGCTTCATCAATACTCTTCTTATCGTTAATGACAAACACTCCTGCCTATCATCATATCATCCTCCTTTTCTGTCTACAAGCGGATATTTGTTTTAATTTTCTCCTGCATTTTCTTACTAAATCTGTCAGTAACAGTTCAGCGTTACAGCAAGGTACAAGCTGCTAGAACTTGTTCACATTTACCGTAATTTATGCTACAATGGCAGATGCAAAGAATATCGGAGGTCACATTATGGCTATATACAATATTATGGATTTTGGCGCTGTTGCAGACAAAAAGACAGTCTGTACGACAGCAATCCAAAGAGCGATCGATCTATGCGATAAAAACGGAACGGTATATATTCCGGAAGGCGAATATATTTCGGGTGCGGTATTCTTAAAAAGCAATATGACGCTTTTTCTTGAAAAAGGCGCAAAACTTATGGGCAGCGGTGATATAAAAGACTATCCTGTCATCGGATGTCCCTACGAGGGCCTCGACCAGTTATGCTACGCAAGCCTGATATGTACAGACGGCGCGCCGCATAAAAATATCACGATTGACGGACAGGGCGTGATAGACGCCAACGGCGTTGCCTTATTTCATGCGGAAATGAACGAAAACAAGGGCAAAAGGGGACGTGCCGTCTGCATACGCAATACGGAAAATGTTATCATTAAAAATATTACCATCCGCCAGTCTCCAGCGTGGTGTCTGCATTTAATCTATTGTCGGAATGTCCTGATCGACAATATCGAAGTACATACAAAGTATGACGAGAACGGAAACAAATATCAAATTTTTAATTGCGACGGCATTGATATAGATGCCTGTCAAAATGTCAGCATAACAAATTCGCTGATAGCAAGCCAGGATGACTGTATTGCAGTGAAATCAGGCAGAAATGAGGAAGGACGCCGGGTTGGCATCCCTTCCGAACAGGTTACAATAGAAAACTGCACCTTTTTAAGCGGTTTCGGCGTTGCTATGGGAAGTGAGATGTCAGGCGGCGTAAAAGATGTATTTGTGCGTAACTGCACATTCAAAAATACGCACAGCATCGCCAGCATTAAAGCTATCCGGGGACGTGGTGCGTATATCAAAAATATTCATTATGAAAACTGCTCCCTTGTAAACCACAGCACGGAATACGGCGACACAAAATGGTTCCGGGGTGCGATTTATGCAGACGCATTTTATGGTGATGAGGAATTTGACGCGGACACGCCTGTCCGGATAAGCGAAACAACCCCCATTGTTGACGGTATATATTTTAAAGACATTACGGTTGACACCATAGCCGGAAACCCGGTTTATTTATGCGGTCTGCCTGAAATGCCGTTCAAAAATATATATATGGAAAATGTAGCGGCAAACGGCAAGTACGAAATGAAAACCAAAAATATTGACAATCTGCAGCTTGTCAATGTAACCATCAACGGAGAACAACTATGAAATCTTCGCATCTTCCCTGCACATACCAAAACTCAGTCCACCTGTTCAGATTTCCACCCGTTTCATGAACCCTGCCCGCCGGAGCACCAGCAGCAGAACGGTAACCAGCGCGAATTCGGATATCAGTATGATACTGCTATTGGCTATATACAGCCGAAACGCCTCCAAAGCACTCATATTGTATAATGATTCGTCCAATGACAAAATCAGATTTATGGCCAGCCACGCAAGGTTCTGGCTCACCGGGAAGACACGGTTCCTTTTTTTTGCCAGAACCACCAGCACTGCCAGCAGTGCGGCCATAGCCAGAGCAACCAGCAGACACACATTATGAATGAGTGGCCCCACTTCGTCCCAGGGTATCGGCGGTTCAACCTCATCCATAACCCATGCACAGACCCGATTGACTGTAAAATACCGCATTATCGCTGCTGCACATACTGCTGTCAACCCGCAGATGGGAGCCAGCCACTCTTTCCCCGACGGCATGCCTGTCTCCCTGCCACCCCAAAGTGCGTAAGCACACAGCAGCATCATGACCGGCATTTCGATATAGTAAAAATGGTAAAATATTCCCGATCCGCCGCTGCGGTTCACACCGTAAAATCCTCCTAAAAGCATTAACAGCGGAAGAAAAACCACCACCAGCGACTGAATATCTATGACGCGGCGCACCTTCTTCAAGTAGGCAACTCTGGTGGCATCCTTTCCCACATCCTGCTCCTGCAGCTTCGCCAAGAACTCCCGGCAGGAAGGACATTCCTTCAAATGCTCCTCCACCAGCTCTCTGGATTCTCCGGAGCATACTTCATCCAGATAAGATGACAGTAAATCCTTTGTCACATTACAGCTGATCCTGCTCATATATACAACCTTCCTTTCCAAAATCCGACGGTTTCAACCTCAGCCGCCCTTTAACAGTTCCTTTGCGCGAAAGAAATTGACCCTGGCCCAGTTTTCGGATTTCCCCATGATCCGCCCAATCTCCCGGAATGAAAGATCCCCTGAGACACGGAGGTACACCACCTCTCTCATGTTTACCGGCAGTTGATGCAGCCTGCCCAGCACATCCAGAAGTTCTTCCCTGGCCAGAACCTGCCGCTCAACTCCCGGCTCCTCCGAGATCATCCAGTCATCCTCCAGCGGAACGTTTTCCTTTCGCTTTTCCCAGTACTGATATAACAGGTGTTTTGCAATCTGGCAGAGCCAGACGGATATTTTACAGTTCCCGTTATAGCGGTCAATGGACTTGAGCGCCTGTAAAAAAGTCTCCTGAGTCAAATCCTCCGCCACATCCGGGTTTCTGCACTTCGAGAGCAGGAAATGGTATACAAGAGCCGCATTTTCCTTATACAATTCTTCATACGCTTCTTCCATACCTGCCCTCCCTTCTTTGTATGTGCGGCACCGTGCATTTTGTACCTGCTTTGTACCTGTTACCTGTATATCCGGTTCGGAAGGTTTTCGTTACACAAATAATTTATTTTTTTACTGTTCATTATACTTCAAAATTGCCATGTACATTCTGAAGGCAGATGCCGCCTCTCTCCGTGCCAGAGCCTCTTTCCGGTGTTTCTCTTCCAGTCTCTCCTGCTCCGTTTCTTTCTTCATGAGCAGCTTTTTATAGGCCGCCTTTTCCAGACGCCGCTTCTCAAGATACATCTTTTCCAGACGCTGTTTCTCCAGCAGCTTCTGCTCATGCCGCTTTTTGAGCAGGGCCTGCAGCTGCTTTTTTCTTCTCCGCTTCAGCTCCTGCCGCCTTTCCTGATCGCACTTGCTGCAGCCGAAGGACCAGCTTTGCCCCCTGTACTCCTCCTTCGTGGCCCCGAAGAAATGGGCACTGTGGTATCCGTCATGACCGCCCCTGTGCCCGGCATAGTAATATGCATCCCTGATATTTTTCATGACCCATGCCTCATATTCCGGGTCATTCTGCATCGCTCGAAATCCCTCCTCGGAAATATAAATAAAAACGGAATTTCCTCTGCTGTAATTTCTCCGTTCCAGCTCCGATATGATTCCGTAAATATAGTGCGCATATTCTTCCAGGCTCATATCCCGGGGTGATCTTGCGCCTGTTGCCGCAGCTGTGCCTGTTCCTGCTGCTGTGCCTGCTCCGGCTGTGCCTGCTCCTGCTGCTGCGCCTGTTGCTCCTGCTGTGCCTGCTTCGGCTGCTGCGCCTGTTGCCCCAGCTGTGCCTGCTCCTGCCGCTGTGGCAGTTCCCTCATCAACCGAAGGCTCTGTAATCGTCCTGCCTGCGTTTGGCTCACCTGCAGAACCTTCCCCGGCGTTTTTTGCAACACATGTTATTTTATCGGCAAAGGTACTTTCCTCAGATGCACCGGAGCCACACTTACAGGCCCTGCCCTCCGCACGCTGATCCCGGGGATATCCGTAATTCCCCAATCTGCAGTTTATATCAACTGTGCTCATTCCCCGCTCTCCTTATCATATCTGTTATGTCTGTTACAAGAATATCGGCAAAAAACAGGAATATCTTTTTGATTTTGATTTAAATGGGGATTTATTTGTCTTGAAATTTATGAATATGCTAAACGCTTGCAATTTACCAGTCGACGCCCTGATATTTTGTTGGTTTTTTTTTT
>CAMWJV010000056.1 GCA_947174665.1 uncultured Lachnospiraceae bacterium | reverse complement strand
GCTGAAGCTCCCCGCTACATATTTTCCGGCACATGAAAATGCTGATATTAAGAAAGCGGTAATCCGCACATAATAATATATATATTCAGTGAAGCCTAAAGTGAAATGGAGGAGAGTAATGACTTACGCAGATTTATTTTATGAGATCAAAGGGAAGTTTATGGGAGCCGATGTGAGCGATATCCATGAGCATCTGGCTTTTCAGTTCGACATTGAGGATGAGGAAGCCGGCGGAGCTTTTTATGTGGAAGTAAAAGACGGCGTATTGTACGTGGAACCATACGAGTACTATGACAGAGATGCAAAGTTCATCTGCGCGCCGGATGTACTTTTCAGGATTGCAGACGGAGAGCTGGATCCGGTTGCGGCATTTACGGAACAGAAGCTTAAGGTTGAGGGAAGCATTGTGAAGGCGCTGCGATTGAAGGAGATCATAGAGCTGAAAAAGGGAACCACAAAAAACATTGTTCAAAAGGCCACTGACAAGGTGGTGACCACTGTGGTCAAAACGGTGGCTAAGAAGGCGGCGGAGAAGGAAAATAAGAAAAAATAGAAAGATCAAGCAGCAGAAAGAAGATGGTGAAACGGTGGGAGCATTGAAAAAAATTGCAGCTGCGGCAGGGATTCTTGCCGCGGCAGGGATTGGTGAAACGGTATATTTCTACAACAGGACCATGAAGCGGAGAAATGCCAAAACAGACAGAACCATGAAGATGTCCGGCACGGACTGGGAGAAGTATTTTCCGCTGATGGAAGAGAGAAGAGGGATTGTGATGGAACAGCCGCACCGGGATGTGTATTTGACATCTTTCGATGGGCTGAAGCTCCACGCTACATATTTTCCGGCACATGAAAATGCTGATATTAAGAAAGCGGTAATCTGTTTTCACGGCTACACGGGGGAGGGCCTCAGCAACCATATCGCGATTGCCGATTACTTCCTGAAACATGGTTATGCCATTCTGCTGCCGGATGCCAGGGCCCACGGTGAGAGCGAAGGGGAGTATATCGGCTTCGGATGTCCGGACAGAAAGGATGCTCTGGACTGGATCAAGTGGCTGATACAGGAGTGCGGGGAAGACGTGAAGATCATGCTCCACGGTACATCCATGGGCGGCGCTACAGTGTTGATGACAAGCGGACTGAAGCTGCCTGCCAATGTCAGGGGAATTGTGTCGGACTGCGGTTTCACTTCGCCCAAAGAGGTCTTTACCCATGTGCTGAACAGCATGTATCATCTGCCTGCTTTTCCGGCGATTCAGGGCGCCGACCTGCTGGGCAGAAAGCTTGCGGGTTATGGGATGGATGAGTGCAATGCCAAATATGAGGTGCGGAAAGCGGAAGTGCCGATTCTGTTCATACATGGTTCGGCAGATACCTTTGTGCCATGCAGTATGTGCCATGAGATTTATGCCAACTGCTCCTCGCCGAAGCGCAAGCTGATCGTGGAGGGCGCTGCCCATGCGGAGAGTTATTACAAGGACATGGATACTTATGAGAAAGCATTGGATGAGTTTGCAGAGGAAATATTCGGAGGTAAAGGTAAAACAGAATGAAGACAAGAAAAGGTTACAAGACATATCCGCTGACGGTGGCGCAGAAATTTCATAATTACTATTCTCAATATTGTCCGGGGAAAGAGATCCTGAATGTGGGGACAAGCCTGACCATAGAGTTTGAGCTGAATGTGGATGAACTGAAGAAAGCTATCTATAAGGCATATGAACGATGCGAATCCATGCGGGCGCGTCTGGCGTACGACAAGGCTGAGAAGGAATGGTATCAGTATATCGCAGAGAAGGAAGAGCGCGAGATTGAATTTGTGGATTTTACGGGGAAGACCATGGATGAAGCGGAAGCTGAGATGACTGCGTGGACACGGGTCCCTTTTGACAAAGAAGACGCTCCCATGAACAGGGTTGTTATCATCAAGACACCGGACGGCTTTGCAGGCATGTATATCGTGGGGGATCACAGATTTCTCGATGCGCAGTCATTGATCGGCTTTATGAAGGATGTCATAGAACTGTACTGTAATGCGAATTTTGAGGATATTCCTTACCCTGCCGATATGCGCTCCTATACAGAGCAGATTGAAAAAGATCTGGCCTATGAGGCCGGCAGCAGGGCGCAGGCAAGAGACAGGGAGTATTTCCGTAAGCTGATTGAGGAATCTGAACCAATCTATAATGGCATAGAAGGACCGAAGAAACTGGAGGAAGCAAGGGCGGCGACGGGTAATCCGAATCTCAGGGCAGCTCCTACCGGCTCAGGCAGCTTTGAGGCGGCAATCGATATATTTCACCTGGAGGAAGAGCCTACAAGGCGGCTGATGACCTTCTGTGAACAACAGCATATTTCGCTGCAGTGCCTGCTCGTGATGGGAATCCGTACTTATCTGCAGAAGGTCAATCAGTGTGATGACGTGTCGATGCAGATTGCATATGCCCGCCGGGCTACGCTGCAGGAAAAGAAATCGGGTGGAACACGTATACACTGTTTTCCGTTCAGAACGGTAATTCCCGAGGAAAAGACCTTTTTGGAGGGAATCTTTGAGATCAGAGATAAGCAGAATGAGGTGTTCCGGTATGTGAATTTTGATCCGGGTGAATATCTTTCTTACAGAAGTCAGTATTACAATCCGCCGAGAGGCATGGGATATGAGACGGTATCGCTCACATATCAGCCGGCTACATTGAGGGAAAAGGGCTTGACGGACCTTGGCGGCATCAGATATAAGACGAAAAGATACTGCAACGGTTATTATTCAGACGGAATGTACCTCACGGTTATGCACCGGCCGGAAGACAACGGCCTGGACTTCAGCTTCGAGCATCAGGTAAAAGCCTACAGCAAAGAGCAGCTGGAATATTTCTACTATTATATCTGTAAGATCATGTTTAAGGGAATTGAGAATCCGAATCTTAAGATCGGAGATATTATAAAGCTGGTGTAGCGGAGCGGCATTCGCCGGGCTGATTTCCGGTTGGCTTGGCCTATTAATCAGAGAAAATGAAAATAGCATGAAAGGATGAAAGACAATGTTTGAACAGTTGAAGGATATTATTGTAAATTATGTGGAGGTTAAGAAGGAGGATATCAGGCCCGAATCACGTTTCATAGAAGATCTGGGTTTCACATCGTTTGATTTTATGAGCATGCTCGGTGAAATTGAAGATGCGCTGGACGTTGAGATCAATCAGGATGAAGTGGTCGATATACGCACTGTGCAGGAGGCAGTTGACTATTTATCGACATTGGTTTAGCAGCTCCCAGGGGCATGCGGAGAGGAGAATGTATGGTTGAATTGCGCAGTACAATCTATGAATTGCTTGTAAAGGCGGAGGAAGCCTATGGCACACAGGATGCCATCAGATATAAGATCAGGGAAGATGGTCAAAGCGGTAAAAAAGAAACTAAGGTAGAGGCAAAAACATATACGCAGCTGCGGCAGGACAGCGGGCATTTCTCAATGGCATTGGAAAAACTGGGAGAGCAGGGCAGACATATCGCTCTCGTTGGTGCTACGTCCTATTCCTGGATTACAGGCTACTACGGTATTGTGAACGGCGGCAGTGTGGCCGTGCCCCTTGACGCAAATCTTCCGGCAGAGGATTTATGCGAACTGATCGACAGGGCGGATGTGACCACCCTTGTCTATGATGAATCGAAAGCTAATGTGGCGCTTATGGCGGCGGAGAAGTGTCCGAAGCTTGTCAATATCATAGCAATGGATGCGGATACTGCGGTTCCGAATGCCCTGTCCATGTGGGAACTGATTGGGGATGCACCGGAAAGGACAGATTATGAGCCGAAGCCGGAGGACCTGGCCACGATCATGTTTACTTCCGGCACTACCGGAAAGAGCAAAGGCGTTATGCTCACCCACAGGAATCTGGCGGAGAATGCCACAGCGCTCGATATGGGATATGCGCCGGGGATGGTTGTCATGACTGTACTTCCCATTCATCATGCATACTGCCTGAGCATGGATATTCTCAAGGGAACTTCTATAGGAGCAATCATCTGTATCAACGATTCTCTTTTGAGAGTTGCCAAGAACATTAAGCTTTTTGAGCCGAATATGATCCTGATGGTTCCGCTCATGGTGGAAACACTTGCAAAGAAATTGGAGGAAGCGTCTTTTATTCCGGCGGCTCTTGTCAAGGCCAAGGTATTCGGGAAGCAGTTCCATACGGTGTGCAGCGGCGGGGCATACCTGAATCCGGCGTATATCGATCTGTTTAAAAAGTACGGAATCACTATTCTGCAGGGTTACGGCATGACGGAGTGCGCACCGGTGATAAGCACAAACTGTAACGATGCGTTTAAGGCGGGATCCATCGGGAAATGTATGCCTAACTGTGAAGTGAAGATTGTAGATGAAGAAATCTGGGTAAAAGGCACCAGTGTTATGCAGGGTTATTATCAAATGCCCGAGGAGACAGCTCAGACACTGGAAGAGGGCTGGCTGAAAACAGGTGATCTGGGCTACATAGACGAGGAAGGGTTCCTGTTTTTGACGGGACGCAAGAAAAACCTGATCATTACGCCCAACGGTGAGAATGTATCTCCGGAAGAAATTGAGAATAAACTCAGCGCGAACCGGTTGGTGCAGGAAGTTTTGGTACGTGACAGCGAAGGTGTTATTGAGGCCGAAATCTTTCCTGATTATGAATATGCGGCAAAAAAGAAGATCAAGGACCTGCAGGCAGAGCTTCAGTCGATCATTGACGCCTATAACAAGGCGGCGCCGCTTTATAAGCGTGTTTTCAAACTGAAAGTGCGTGATGTGGAGTTCGAAAAGAATACGACAAAAAAAATCAAGAGATTTTAATATAGTTGTCATTTAAGTCCCGGCCTGATATACTTACTGTATTGAGGTGATGTACACCTGCGTTTGAAATTGTAGGATAGGCGAGGGACTACACATGAAAAAGCAGAGGCCTTTACAGGAGATTATTTATGCCGTTTTTCTTTTAGCAGTTATTATACTTTTATTTTTCTGGTTTACGGAACAGAACAGCAGACGTACAGAGGAACAGAACAAAGAATATGCGGCGGACGCTGCACGGCTGAAGGCCGGGCAGATTGACGATGACCTGAATAATGCCCTGGGCCGGATCAGGACCTATGCGTACTTTGTGGGAGCAGGTCTGACAGAGCCTGTGATCACGGCACAGATGCTTGAAAAGATGGAAGAAAATTCTCTGTTTGATGCCGTTTTGTTCACGGATATTAACGGTGTGGACTATGCTTCGGACGGACGGACTGCAGACGTGACGGAGCGGGGGTTTTACAGTGATGCTATCTGCGGGAACAGCGGCATGGAGATTATATTTGAGCCCCATTTTTTTAACGAGACAATGGCATGCTTTTATGCACCGGTCTACTTTGATGACCGGATCATCGGTGTACTGCGGGGGGCCTTTCTGGCCGAGGAATATTTGAGAAGTATGCTCAAAACCACATATTTCGGGGAGGAGGCTCAGGTATTTCTGTGTACGCCGGAGGGCAGGATAATTGCCAGCTCTGACGGTACGGTTTATGAAGGACATCTTCTTGACATGCTGGCGGAGACCGATATGATTGACCGTGCTGCTTCAGACCGGGTTCGTCAGGTCTTTGAAAATGGCGGGGAGGGCGCTTTTGCATTTGATTCTGCCAGTAAGACAGACAATATTTGTATCACATATCTGCCGAAAAATTCTTACGTTTTGGTGCAGATGTTTCCTAAAAATATTACGCAAAACATGATTGCGGAAGAAAATCTTGTGGGAATTCAGCTGGAGATTATGCTGATCGTGTTGTTTGCCGTCTATATCATCATCATTCTGATCCGTGCCGGACGCAGGCGGAAACAGCTGGAGAAGGAAAACCGGGAGATGGGATACATTATAAGCGGTGTCAATACACTGTTTTCACGGTTTGCCATGGTTGATCTTGAGGAGGAAACCTATCAGTATCTGGCAGGGACAAAACCGGAAGGTACAGAGATCGCAGAGAGCGGAAAATATCAGGATCTTGTGGTTTATCTGGCTTCCCCTGTGGGAGAAAGCTGCCGTCAGGAGCTTGTTGATTCCATGGCTAAAGAATCCATTATCGCGGCCATGTCAGGGCGGAATGACCTGCGGTATGAGCGCTGTGTGACAAGAGACGGACACACGGATTGGGAACATATGAATGTCGTTTGCCTGGAAAGAAAAGACAATAAGGCAACCAAGGTTTTATTTATCCGGCAGAATGTAACGGAGTTAAAAGAAAAAGAACTGCGCATTCAGGCGGAGAGGGCTCTTGCGAACCGCAGGGAGAGACAGTATCAGACAGCACTCATGTCCAACTCCTTATGCAGCTTTGAGTTTAACCTGACCCGGGATCTTCTTGAGCAGGACATTATCAGAACCGTGGACGGGCAAAAGATATCCCTGCTGGAGCAGGTGGGTCTGACAGCACCCTGTAAGGTTTCGGAATTTTTTGAAATAAGGAAACAGTTTGTTATGGAGGAATCTCTGGAGGATTATTCTGCCACAGTAAACACAGAGAATCTGATCAGATGCTATGAGCAGGGTGAAAGAGAAGTCATAGCCGAGTATTGGGGAAGTGGCTGCGGGCATGACCAGATGTGTGTACGCCAGTCCTTTATTATGACCAGGGATGACGAAACGGGTGACATTATGGTCATGGTGGTATCAAGGGATATCACGGAGCAGGTCAGGAAACAGAGGGAGCAGACACAGGCACTTCAGGATGCGCTGATGCAGGCACAGCATGCAAACAGGGCCAAGACCACATTTTTGTCCAATATGTCCCATGATATCCGTACTCCCATGAACGCTATCATAGGATTTTCCACCATTGCAGTCAGCCATATCGACAACAGGGACCGGGTACTGGATTGTCTGCAGAAAGTGCTTTCCTCCAGCAATCATCTGCTCAGTCTGATCAACGATATTCTTGACATGAGCAGGATCGAGAGCGGGAAAGTGCAGATTAAAGAGCAGGAATGCAATATTTCCGAACAGATGCACAATCTGGTAAACATTATTCAGCCCCAGATCAAGGCAAAACAGCTTGAATTGTTTATCGATACCTTTGAAGTTACCAATGAGGATGTGATCGCCGATCCTCTGAAGTTAAACCAGGTGTTCCTCAATCTGCTGAGCAATGCGGTGAAGTATACGCCCGCCGGGGGCACGGTCTCTTTTCGGATCATGCAGAAGACCACTTTCCGGCACGGATACGGAGATTATACATTTATCATTAAGGACAATGGCATCGGTATGTCGCCGGAATTTGTAGAGCATATATTTGAGCCCTTTGAGCGGGAGTCTACCGTGACACAGAGCGGTATTCAGGGAACCGGGCTGGGCATGGCCATTACCAAAAATATTGTGGAGATGATGAATGGCACCATCAACGTTGAGAGCCAGGCGGGCAAGGGCAGCACATTTACGGTAAATCTTGAATTAAAGCTGCAGGATACGGAAAAAACAGAGAGACAGATTAAAGAGCTGGAGGGCCTGCGGGCGCTGGTGGTGGATGATGATCTCAATACCTGCGACAGCGTCAGCAAGATGCTGAAACAGATCGGCTTGCGTTCCGAGTGGACTACCTCGGGCAGAGAAGCAGTGTATCGTGCTAAGAGCGCCCGTGAGGAAGGGGATTCTTACCATACCTATATTATTGACTGGCAGATGCCGGGACTCAGCGGAGTGGAAACGACCAGAGAGATCCGGAAGGTGGTGGGCAAGGAGGCTCCCATTATCATTCTGACCGCATATGAATGGACGGATATTGAGGAGGAGGCCAAGGCGGCGGGAGTCACAGCTTTCTGTGCGAAACCCATGTTTATGTCCGACCTGAAATCGGTGCTGCTTGCCGCCAACAATCTGCTGGAAAAACAGGAAGAAATTCCGGAATGGACTCTGGCTGATTTCAAGGGGAAGCGCGTTCTTCTGGTGGAGGACAATGAGTTAAACCGCGAGATAGCGGAGGTAATCCTGAAAGAGGCAGGTTTTCTTGTGGACACGGCGCCGGATGGGACAGACGCAGTGGTGATCATGGAAAAGGCGGAAGAAAATTATTATGATGTGATATTGATGGATGTGCAGATGCCTGTTATGGATGGTTATGAAGCTGCCAGAACGATCCGCAAGCTTCCCAGAGAGGATGTAAACACATTGCCCATCATTGCCATGACGGCCAATGCGCTGGAGGAGGATAAGGAGACGGCACTGAAGAATGGCATGAACGCGCATATTGCCAAGCCTTTGGATATGGATATTTTCATATCTGTGTTGAAAAAGTTTGTTGGGTAAATTATCAAATTATTGAATAGACAAAACAGATTGATTGTACCTTCCGGTTTGTGGTATAATGAAATTACCTTATTGTGGAACAAAGGATTAAAAACAAAAGAAAGAGGGGGATTCAAATGTTTCATTTAAGTGATGGCATGATTGGCTGGCAGCTTTTAGGCTGGGTTCTTGTTTTTGCGGGACTGATCATCATGAATGAGATCGCGCGCCGTACGAAGATCGGCGGAGGAATTTGCTTTTTTGTGATTCCGGCGGCATTGACGGTGTATTTCATTGCTATCTATGTGGGCGCGGCAGCAGGCGCGGAGTGGGCGTTGACGAATCAGACTTATGTACATATGAACAGCTGGTTTCATTACGCAAAACTGTATGCGGCGCTGGCAGGCTGTATCGGATTTATGGTCATTAAGTATCACTGGGGGAAGTTGGGAAAATCTCATTTATTTAAAGCGTTCCCGTTTGTGATTGTTGCGATTAATATTCTGATTGCCGTAGTATCTGATTTCGAGTCAGTGATCAGAGCCGGTGATATCATGGGCGGATGGTGGAAATCTTCCGAGGGTGTATGGCTCTATGGCGGATGGTGGAACATCTTAAACGGTATTGCGGGACTGTTCAACATTGTATGTATGACGGGATGGTGGGGAATCTATTCCTCTAAGGATAAGAAGGATATGCTGTGGCCGGATATGACGTGGCAGTTTATTATCGCCTACGATATCTGGAATTTCCAGTATACATATTTGAATCTGCCTACTCATGCATGGTATTGCGGATTTGCTCTGCTGCTTGCACCTACGGTTGCCAATGCCCTCTGGAATAAGGGCGGATGGATTCAGAACCGCGCCAATACACTGGCCATGTGGTGTATGTTTGCGCAGGTATTTCCGCTGTTTCAGGATGCCAGCCGTTTCACCACGGTATCTTCCGTATATGGAGCAGGCGGAGCCGCTGCAGCTATGGGTGATGCGATGCCGACCACGGCAAATCCTACGGCGCAGGGAATCATCTCGGTTATATCCATTGTGGTAAATATTGCAGTGTTTGCGGTGATTTTAAGACGTGCAAAGGCACAGAAGAAGAATCCTTATAAGAATGAGATCTTTACAGACCAGAAAGACTTTAAGAAGGCAATGGAAAGAGCGGAATAATGGTTACTGCAATAGTGCATATAGAAACTGAAAGTCTATATGCACTATTTTTGTGTCAAGGACAAGTATCATACAGCTTATTCGGAATAAAACATATCAGTAAAAAAGGGGTGTGTTATGAGGAACAATTCATTAGGAGATGTCATCCGTTCACTCAGGAAAAAAGCCGGCCTGTCCCAGGAGGAGCTGGCTGACGGCATTTGTTCTCCCGTTTCTGTTTCCAGAATTGAGAACGGAACACAAATGCCGTCAGGTACGGTTTTGGAGGCGCTTCTGGCGAGGCTCGGCACAAGCACATATCAGATATGCGACATATATTACAAGAGTGAAAAACAGCAGGAATTTGAGCAGGAAGCGGAAGAAGTAAGCAGGCTCATCTCAGAAGGAAAGCTGGGAGATGCGAAAGACTGTCTTGCACGGCTTGAGAGCGGTGCGCGGACAGACAGCCTGAATCTGCAGTGTTATCTGTTACTGTATGCATCGATAAAAATGTACGAAGGGGAAAATCCGGAGGAGATCCTGTCTATACTGTATGATGCCCTTGCGCAGACAAAAGCTTCTTTTGATTTTGAGGATTTCCGCAATGTTCTGCTGACCGTAAGCGAGGCAAATATCTTGAATGTAATTGTAGCAGTCCTTTTCCGTCTGGAGGATGTCACCGGGGCGATACGACTGGGAGAAGAATTGATGTCTTCGCTGAAGCGGCATAAAAGCGGGTTGAAGGAATATACGATCATACAGATTAATCTTGCGTTTAATCTTGCGCAGTTTCTGGAAAAGGAACATCGATATAAAGAAGCTCTTGTGTACATCGAAATGGCGGAAGAACTGAGTTTCAGCAGTTTTGAACAGGCGCTCTTACCGGAGATAGAATTTATCAAGGCAAAAATGTATCACTTGCTCGGTAATGACAGCGATTGCACAGCTATTTTAAGAGCGGTTGTGCCCTATATGGAGCTGGTCCGCAAAACTGATTTTGCCGGGATCGTGCGAAGCTACGCGGAAAAGGAGCTAGGGATCCTTATCTAGTGCTCCATTTACCAATTACATAACAAATCATGTAAGTTTCCCTTTAACATGCCCCGTTATGGCTTTTTAACCGTAGCAGCTGTATTTTAAACGTAACAGAAAAATGCGGCTGTGGGCCGGAAGGAAGGCCGGACAGATCAGAAAGGCAGGGAAACTATGAAAAAGCATTTATTTTATCAAAACAAGATTCGGTTGTGGGCACTTATTTTGCTGCAGACAATGCGGACGGCAGGGACAGTAGGGGTGGCCGTTTTAATCAATATGCTGATTGATGCCGTTCAGGCGGCCATTGCGGCAAAAGAAGTAAAGCCCCTGATAGATTGTGGGATTATATGCAGTATCTATGCTTTTGGGCTGGGAGGAGTTATTCTGGCGGCAGAGAGACTTAAAGCAGCAAACATAAAGCATATTATGCTGAATCTGCGCCGGGGTATTGTGCATGGCGCGCTGGATAAAAAAATTTCAGATTATCAGGGAAGGAACAGTGCGGAATACATCACGCTGCTGAACCAAAATCTGGGGGCTTTTGAAGAAAGCTATTTGAAAAATCTGCTCTCTGTTTATGATTCCGCTATAGGCATTCTGATCGCAGTAGTTCTTTTGGTGTGGATCGATCCGTTTATTGCGGTGATCTCCATTGCTGCTATGGCAATCCCCGGTCTTATTCCGAAAGTTTTCGGGAAAAGGCTGGGAGTCCTTCAAAGCGGTATCATGCAGAGCACGGAGAAGTACAATGTGAAGATCCAGGACATATTTAACGGTTTTGAGTTGATCAAGACCTATCAGGCAGAAAAAAGGCTTGAAAGGCTTCATGATGAAAGCGCCAATGCACTGGAAGACAGCAAGGCCAGGATGGCAGATACGATGGCACTGCTATATGCCCTTGCCAATATGGCCTCCGTTGCGGTCCAGTTCCTGATCATGACATTAGCCGGAATATTCGCTGTAAAGGGATTGATTACAATAGGCAGCATCATTGCCGTAACCCAGCTTACGGGACAGGTAATCTCTCCGGCGTTCCGGCTTTCGGCCCAAATCAGTCAATTTAAGGCAGTGAAGCCAATCTGCGGCCAAATAAAAGAAAATATGCAGGGGACGGATGTGTGCGGGCATATGCCTGTACAGCAGGAAATGGAGCATGCCCTGGTGCTGAAGGATGTATCTTTTTCCTATGAAAGCAATCCTGTTGAGGATGCCTCTGCCGTAGAACATGTCAGCCTACAGTTTGACCGCGGAAAAAAATATGCGGTTGTCGGCAGGAGCGGAAGCGGGAAAAGTACACTGCTCAAACTTCTGGCCGGATATTATGACAGCTACTCAGGCAGGATTCTGCTGGACGGCAGTGAGGGCAGACAGGTGCGTGCAACGCTGATTCATCAGAATCCATTCCTGTTTGATGACACTATCCGGAACAATATTACCCTGTATGAGACTTATCCGGATGCAGCAGTAAAAGGAGCCTGTCATCTGGCAGGGCTGGATGACCTGATTGACAGCCTGGAAGACGGCCTTGACACGGAGGTCTCGGAAAACGGCTCCCGTTTTTCGGGCGGGGAAAAGCAGCGGATTGCCGTGGCAAGGGCAATTTTGCACAGGGAAAAGGTATTTTTGCTGGACGAGGCTACCTCGGCTCTGGACAGTGAAACCACAAATTTCGTTGAGGACAGCATATTCTCGCTGGAAAACATTACCTGTATTGCGGTCACACATAAGCTCACGCCAAATTCTCTGCAGAAATATGACGAGATACTTGTGATGGATAATGGGAAAATTGTTCAGAGGGGCAGCTATGACAGGCTGCTTGCGGCATCCGGTCCGTTTTCGGAACTTTATTCTGCAGGAATGAGGTCTTCTGATTCCTGACAGTGGTTCTTATGTATCTGTTGAGTTTGCCTTGTAAGCTGTGCCCCATGCTGCCATGGAATCCAGGATGGGGCGCAGGGTTTCACCCAGTTCGCTTAAAGCATATTCCACCCGTGGCGGCACCTCCGGATATACAGTGCGTGTTATGATGTTATCTGCTTCCAAAGAACGCAGGTTGTCGGTCAATACTTTCTGGCTGATTCCTGCCAGGTCTTTTTTCAGTTCGTTAAAACGCCAGGGGCGTGTCAGCAGGTTACGGATGATCAGCAATTTCCATTTGCTTCCGATCAGTTCTACTGTTGTTGCCACCGGGCAGGTCGGCATTTCTTCCTTTGTCAGCATCAGCTTACCTCCATAAAAGTTTAATTTAGAATGTTACATGCAAATTATAATCTAATATATAAAAACGGTCAAGTGAATGTAATGGTTAATATAGGCATTGTATAAAAAAGAAATATGTGCTATACTATATTCGTGGGAAACCATAGAGCCAAAGGCGGCTTTACCCTCTGTTTTTTGCGGAGGGTTCAAGTAGCCCTCCAGACGAAAGAAAGGAGGGCGATGCAATGTATGTTACATATCAGGATTTGATCCAGATTGGAATACTCGTTGTTGCCCTTGCTAATTTGATTTATCAGATTTACAAGGGCAAAAAGAAATAGCCGCCACTACCACCAATAGTGACGGCTTACCTCGTATGAGGTTGTAGCTTATTCATTTAAAGGGTAAAGCCGCTTCTATGGCTTTCCCTTTTTCTGTCTATAATATAGCACATCCGGCAGCGGAATTCAAGGGCTAAACACATCATGAATATAAATGGTTACAAAAAAGTGACTTAGTAATAAAAAGGTGCGTACTTTTTTTCCGAGCAGACACATTTTATAATGTATTTGCAGGAAAACATTAGCCTGTAAAAATAGAAACGGAGGTAATTTGTCATGGCACTTTCTAATTTGGCAAGCTGGAACAAGTTGGCGGCACCTGCTTCCGCCTGTGGAGCAGGAGACAGCAACGCTTCCAACGGCAGCGCGGAAGAGAAGCCCTCAGCGTGCGGCTCTGCCTGCGGAGCCGGAGACGGCAACGCTTCCAATGGCAGCGCGGAAGAGAAGCCTGCAGCATGCGGCACTGCCTGCGGAGCAGGAGACAACACCGCTTCCGAAGGCGGCGCGGAAGAAAAGCCTGCAGCATGCGGTTCTGCCTGCGGAGCCGGGGATAAATAGTCCGGTTGACTATGTTCTGCCCCCGGCAGCTTATGTACATAGAAAGACTGCCGGGGACTTCCCGAGTTATCACGTTTACAGCGTTTCACATAAAATGGAGACTGAAAGGAAGAAACGATCAATGAAAGAATATTTCGCTTTTCAATGGCATATCACAGATGACTGTGACCAGAGATGCAAACATTGCTATATTTTTTCCGAAGATAACTGTAAGATACCGGAATCTGTATCCTGGGATCAGATGCAGGAGGTGGTGGCAAACTGTGAAGATTTTTGTGAGGTGTATCATCGCCTGCCCTATTTTTATATTACAGGGGGCGATCCGATCCTGCATCCGGATTTCTGGTGGCTGCTGGAACTGCTGAAAAGCAAAAATATTCCTTTTGCCATCCTTGGGAATCCTTTTCATCTGGATATAAAGGTCTGCAGGAGATTAAAGGAGTACGGCTGTCAGAAATATCAGCTGTCTCTGGATGGGATGCGGCAGACCCATGACTGGTTCCGCAAGCCGGGCTCTTTTGATATTACGCTTGAAAAGATAGACTGCCTGAAACAGGCAGGTATCCGTGCGGTGATCATGACTACAGTTTCCGGCAAAAATATCAAAGAAGTTCCCGATATTATTGATACGGTGGTGGAGCATAAGGCTGATGTGTTTGCATTTGCCAGGTACTGCCCCACCAGTGAGGAGAAGGATACAGGCATATCCCCCATGGAATACAGGGAACTGCTGGGGGTCTGCGATAAAAAATTTAAGGAATATGAAGTGGCAGGATGTGAGACGTTTTTTAATAAAAAGGACCATCTTTGGACGCTGTATGAATATGAAACAGGTGAGTTTAAGATACCGGAGAATGCACAGGAGGGCATGATCTACGGTGGTTGTAACTGCGGAAACTGCCATTTGACCATTCTGCCCAATGGGGATGTCTATGCCTGCCGCAGAGTACAGAACAGCAAGGTGTCGAATGTCTTTGAGGACCGTCTGGCGGATGTGTGGGTGTGTCAGATGGAGCAGTACCGGGAGTATGATAAGTTCAAGAAATGTGCCAAATGCGAATTGAAAGCATGGTGCCGGGGCTGTCCGGCGGTGGCAAGCGGCGCCCACAGCATAAATGGGGAGCCGGGAGATTTTTATGAAGCAGACCCGCAATGCTGGAAAGAAGTGGTATAAATATGTTGATAGATATTATTGAGGCGCGTCATTCCGTCCGAAAGTATACTGAGCAGCAGGTCAGCCGTGAGGATATGGAACTGATCCTGAAGGCAGGGAATTTTGCCCCGAATGCCGGGGGCGGACAGCGGAGTATGCTGGTGGGGATTCGGAACAGTGAATTGACAACTAAAATCGGCATTATGAATCTGGCAGGATTTGACCGTTCCAGACTGACAGGCTCCTATGTTTCCAAAGAGCAGCCCAGTGTCATTGATGACCCGTCCATGAAGAATGGGTTTTATGGTGCGCCGTCTGTCGTGACGGTCTTTGGGCAGAACGGTTTCCTGTATCGTATAGCGGATGCTTTCTGCTGTGCCGAAAATATGGTCCTGCAGGCTACAGAACTGGGTATATCCTCCTGTATCATCGCCCGCGGAGAGGAGACCTTTGGCAGTCCGGAAGGACGGGAATTATTGAGGGAGTGGAAGATTCCTGAAAATTATTCCGCAATCTGTTTTGTAATCCTTGGATATATTGACGGAGAACAGCCCCGTACAAAGCCGAGAAGGCCGGACCGGGTGAAGATCATTGAGTAAATCGGGAGGAAAATATGGACGCAGAAACGTGTTTAAAGAAACTACAATATGTGGGTGTCCTGGCGTTTGCCACGGTGGACGGGGAAGGAAATCCACAGATCCGGAATATCAGCGCCATCCATTATGAACCGGATGCCATGTATTTTTTTACTGCCAGAGGCAAGGATTTTTGCAGGGAACTGCTTGCTGACGGGCGGATCCAGGTACTTGGTTATACCAGATATAAGGAAATGATCCGGCTGTCTGCAAAAGCGGAACCGGTTGCGGAGAGTGAGCAGAAAAAATGGATGGATGCCATATTTGAGGAACAGCCGTATCTTTCCAATGTATATCCGGATGATACAAGGAATATCGGCATCATATTCCGGATCAAAGATGCACAGATTGAATATTTCCATCTCGGGGTCAATCCGATCTTCCGGGAAACATATGTGATCGGGAAAGGAAGTATTATGCCAAAGGGGTATCAGATTACGGATGCCTGCATCGGCTGCGGAAAGTGTGAGAGAAATTGCCCGCAGCGGTGTATTGAAAAAGGAAGTCCATATCATATCAGTCAGGAACACTGTCTGCACTGCGGGAACTGTTACGAACTGTGCCCGGTCAAGGCAGTAGAAAGAAGGAATTGAATATGAATCAGGCAGAGAGACGATATTTTCTTATAAAGGAGCTTTTGAAAGAACAGCCCGGGTACAGGCATATGGAGATACCCCGGGACCAGACCGGGCAGAAGCAGTTCCTCCGTTCCCTTATGAATGTCAGGATGCCCGGGGCAGCCACGCAGGAGTTTTTAGAGGTTCAGGATGCGTATCTGCAGGAAGCAACTGCTGAGAAAGGGATCGTGAACCTGGAGGACATAGAGCCGATGGCAGAAGGTATTTACCTGTGGCAGGGTGATATCACCACGCTGCGGTGTGATGCCATTGTCAATGCGGCCAACAGTGGGATGACCGGGTGTTATGCCCCGTGCCATGGCTGCATTGATAACTGTATCCACACCTTTTCCGGTATCCAGCTGAGACTTGCCTGTGCGGAGCTGATGGAGCAGCAGGGGCATGAGGAAGAGACGGGAAAGGCAAAGATCACACCGGCTTTTAATCTGCCCTGCAGATATGTCATCCATACAGTGGGCCCCATTATTTCCGGGCGGTTGAGGGATGAGGATAAAGAACTGCTTGCTTCCTGTTACCGCTCCTGTCTGGAACTGGCGGAGAAAAATCATCTGGAGAGTATTGCCTTCTGCTGCATTTCTACGGGGGAATTTCATTTTCCGAATGATGTGGCAGCCCAGATTGCTGTGCACACGGTAAAAGAGTTCCTGGAAAAAGGGACAGGCATAAAGAAAGTAATTTTTAATGTATTCAAGGATCTGGATAAACAGATTTATGAGGAATTATTGAGGAAAGGAACCGGGATTTTCTATGATATTGAAGTACAGAACGGGAGATAACAAATCAGATAATATCAAAAATCTGCAATCTGCCATAGCGGAGTCTGAGGCGGTGGTAATCGGTGCAGGTGCGGGGCTTTCCACCTCTGCGGGATTTGTCTATACGGGGGAGCGCTTCCGGCAGTATTTTTCGGACTTTGCGGAAAAGTATGATTTCCGGGATATGTATACGGGTGGTTTTTATCCTTACAAGACACCGGAGGAGCATTGGGCATACTGGAGCCGCTATATCTACGTCAACCGTTATATGGATGCACCGAAGCCGGTATACCGGGAACTGCTTGAACTGGTTAAAAATAAGGATTATTTTGTCATTACAACAAATGTGGATCATTGTTTCCAGAAGGCCGGATTTGACAGGAAAAGGCTTTTTTATACCCAGGGGGATTACGGGCTGTTCCAGTGCAGTGAGCCGTGCTGCCGGGAAACTTTTGAAAACGAAGACATCATTCGCCGGATGATGGATCAGCAGAAAGATATGCGAATTCCGTCAGAACTTTTGCCGGTATGTCCCCATTGCGGAAAACCCCTGACTATGAACCTGCGCGCGGACAATAAATTTGTTGAGGACGAAGGCTGGCATTTGGCGGCGGAACGGTACAGCAATTTCCTGCGGACAAGAAAAGATCTGCGGATTCTCTTTCTGGAGCTTGGGGTTGGCTATAATACCCCCGGCATCATCAAATACCCGTTCTGGCAGATGACGGCGGAAAATCCAAAAGCAATCTATGCTTGTATCAACTATGGGGAAGCTGCCTGCCCACATGAGATTAAAAAGCAGTCTATCTGCATTGACGGGGATATCGGGGAAATTTTAAAGAATGTGCTGTAGACTCATGGAATAAAAACTGCCGCTGTGATAAAATAAGGCCAATATGGAGGGAAATTGTAATATGGCAGGATATTTATTTGTACATTTCATCGGCGAAGAAAAGGACGGGGAGCAGATTTATTTCTCTTTAAGCAGGGATGGCCTGCATTGGAATGATTTGAACAACGGAAAACCGGTTCTGTACTCGAAGACGGGAACAGAGGGGGTCAGAGACCCTTACCCCGTCAGAGATCCCCGGAACGGGAAAGTTTATCTGATCGCTACGGATCTGCGTATCCAGGCAGGATATGGCTGGACGGCTGCCCAGGAGAAAGGAAGCCGTGATCTGATCGTGTGGGAAACGGAGGACCTTGTCCATTGGGGAAGTGAGCATGCCTGTACAGTGGGAGTACCGGGCGCAGGCTGCGTATGGGCACCGGAGGCTGTGTTTGACAGAGTAAAAGGCAAGTTTCTGGTGTTTTTTGCATCTAAGGTAAAAAACAGCGGGGAAGCTGAGGGAAAGCACCGGATATATGCTGCTTATACGGAGAATTTCAGGGAATTTTCGGAGACGTTTCTCTATATGGAGCGGGACAATCATGTGATTGATACCACCATACTTGAAAGCAGGGGGCAATTTTACCGGGTATCAAAGGACGAGACGGTAAAGAGGCTGATCCTGGAGAAGTCGGATTCTCTTCTGGGGGAGTTTACTCGGATAGAGTCATCCGTGCTGGATGCATTGGATGGAGTGGAGGGGCCGGAAGGCTATCTGCTTCCCGATGGGGAATGGTGTCTGATCGCAGATCAGTTTGTGGCAGGAAAGGGCTATCTGCCGCTGGTGACTAAAGATTTGAGTTCCGGGGATTTCAGAATACTGGCGCCGGAGCAATATGACATGGGCAAGACAAAAAAGCGCCATGGCGGAATCCTGGGAATTACGGATGAGGAATTTGACAGGCTGAAGAAAGCTTATTGAAAATAAATTATAGATATGGTATAATTGCGGACATGGGAACCATAGAGCAAAAGGCGGCTTTACCTTTCGGATTTTTTCGGAGGGTAGAGCCGCTTCTATGGCTTTCCCTTTTCATGTTCATAATAACATGGTGTGTGCAGATATGCAAGTTTTTTATGGCTCCCTTAAAACCTCTATTCCGGTATCAGAGTACATATCCAGAAGTCCCACGATCTCATTTGCGGGGCGTCCATATACATGGCAGCATTTATGGTCTGTTTTGCTGTGTTCTTCCTGAGTTTCATCCATGCCGACGCTCATACGCACAGCACCAAGACCTGTCTCGCTGTCCAGATGATTTATGATTTCGTCTATCAGATAGTCATGATCATTCATAGTTGTTTTTCCTTTCCGGCCGTTGATTATTTTGTAATGCGGTTGAGAATGCCATCCACATCAATTCCCGGATGAGTTGAGTACATGCGGCAGATCTGTTCAGTCAGTTCATATGAGATTCCGCATTTTGACGCAATGTCTTCCAGGGGGCGGCCCTTGTCGAATTCCTTTATCACTGCCCTGACAGCGGCGGCCCGGTCTATCGAACCGTCATTGAAGGAAACGCCCTTTTCACCGGCAATATCCTTTCTGACAATCCGGCACCGGCCGTCTTCTTCTATTTCAGCCAGAGCCATGGTGATGGGCAAGGTAAAGCGGCGTTTGCCGCAGCTGCCGGGATTCAGCCAAATCTGTCCGCCCTTTTCCTCGTGGTAGTATTTGTGGGAATGACCGTAAACGATAAAGTCTGCCTCAGCAGCTTCTGCGGAAATCTCTTTTTTATTGTGAATCATATAGAACCTGTGTCCGAATAATTCCACTGTTAATTCCACAGGCAGGCTTTTTGCCCACTCCTTGTCTGCATTTCCGCGCACAACATACAGCGGCTTCAGTGTTTTTAATTTGTCCAGAATATCCTGCCTGTCAATGTCTCCGGCGTGGAAAATAACATCGCAGGTCTGCAGTATCTCTTTAACCTCCGGCCTGAGCAGGCCGTGTGTGTCTGAAATGATTCCAATTCGATGCAAGATGATTCCTCCCCAGGTATATGCATATAAAGCCGATCTTCCTTCGGAAAAGTTTTCCCGCTAACAGAGCAGCTCCTTCAGCCGCTTAAGAGCCTTTTTCGCCGAGCCATAAAAGCAGCATCTTGGGAGTACCTGACCCCCAATAGTAAAAGCAACTGGCACCATAATGAACATTTTTTCTTCCAGATTTCCCGTAAAAACAGCCAGAATTGTAAATAGAACAATAAAACAGTTCATGACATTCCAAATAGTTAGGAATATGCATGAAGATTCTTGCATTTGGAGTGTTACATCAATGGCAGTTCCTCCTTCCTTTTCTGTCAGATTACCTGTTAATACGGGCGCATAATCATTTCTGAAATATGGTATGGGAGTAGGAATAATCCTGAAATTAAGAGGATTAACCCGCCCGCAAAACTCACTCTTTGAAAAGTAAGCAGTATGTCTGGAATCCGTTACAGATTGCAAAATCATATAGATTTCTTCAGGAGTTTTTTTAGAATCTATCTGTTCTCTTAAATGCGGCCATAGATATATCA
>CAMWJV010000055.1 GCA_947174665.1 uncultured Lachnospiraceae bacterium | reverse complement strand
GGCCACCAATAGGGGGAAATAATGCCCCGCCTTGCGCCGTAATCTCCCGGGCTGACCCAGGTTCCCAGCGGAATATCGTTGATGGAAAAATGGATATCACTGGGATAGTCCTGATTGAATTCGGGGCACTCTGAAGAAATTTCAAAGGAGATCTGAAGTTCATGCAGAGACTGGCCCGGATTCAGACGGTTGGGAAGATTATAGGTCAGGCTGCCGTAACCGATCCATACGATATCTGCTTCGAAGCGTTCCGGGTAGGAAAATACCTTTGGATTATCCAGCTCGCCGATAATATTGGCGGGGGTTGCCAGACCGCAGGTAGGATGAACATCACAGGAAATGAAATGACCTACGGAGATATCATCCGTATAGCAGTGCCTTGGCTTTGCCTGGGGAGCCATGTCCACCAGCAGGCGGGAGTAGGTGGGATGCACGATTTTCATGATTCCCCTCTTTCCGGAAGTTGTGTGGATCGCTACCAGTCCGGCATCCTCCAGCTTGCTGACATGCAGTGAGATAGCACTGTTGGTCAGTCCCAGAGCCTTTGCCAGATCATTCATGCTCATTTGGTCGTTTTCATATATTAATTCTAAAATACGGAGTCTCATGGGAGTACTCAGCGCCTTAAAAATTTCCTCCGCCTCGGAGAGCGAGTGCAAATATAACATTTTATTTCCTCCTGCAATTCAGTCGTTGCTTAAACTATCTGCAACAATCAACCGGAAAAGCCATAATCTATCATATATGCTGATTATAATCAGAGCAAAAAGTTAAGTCAATACAAAAATAGTCAAAAAAGAATCAAAAAGTTTGTCAGAATAGAATACCCCATGATTTTATGTGCAATATAGACAAAAAATGAAAAGTAATTTTGTGAACTGAGAACCAAAATGTATATTGATTGTTAGTTGCGGATGTGGTAAGTTAATAGTAAAGTTAAGTGAATTCATCAATGTTTGAGTAAATACTTAAAAGAAACGAAAATGAACGGCTTTTTAAAGGATAAATCAAGCTAAAACTTAAAAAATGACTTAAATACATATGCAAAGTGCATGGCAAAAACAAAATGAAAATGTTTTTTTCGTCAAACTGTATATAGAAACAGATTAAGGAGGTTTCGCATGGTGCGGAAAAAGTATGGAAGAATCATAGCGTCAGTGCTGGCGGCTGCGATGGCAGTGGGGGGGGTGCTTTCGGCAGAAAGCATCGGATCTGTTTCTGCGGCAGAAGAATCAAAGGAGCAGACTTCAGGAGCGGAAAGCTTCAGCATTGAGCGGCTTTCTTCTAATTATACAAATGTCAGCGCCGGGTACAGGGCAGCTGATTATCAGGGGGAAAGCAAGGAGTTTGCCCTGAAGGATGTAATTAATAAAGAGGATACGTCTGTACTCACATCAGACAATTTTGGCTATGACGGCCAGGTGGCAGATGTGAGTCCGGACGTATCTTTGCGTCTGAATATCGAAGCGCCCGAGACAGCTCTCTACTGGATCGGGTTCGATTATCTTTCTTATGATGAATCAATTCTTCCCATTGAGTTTTCACTGAAGATAGATGGGGAATATCCATTTTATGAAACAAGAAATCTGAATTTTGAGACCACCTGGGTGCAGAGCGAAGGCATATCCCTGGACAGATACGGAAACCAGATAGTGTCCATGCCCTCCAAGCTGATACAGTGGGAGACCAAGCTCTTGGGGGACAGCAGTTATCGTTATGCTGCTCCTTTGAAGGTAGAGCTGGAGAAGGGAACCCATGAACTGGAGATTCTTGTCAGCGAGGGCAGCTTCCTGTTGGGAAACATCACATTATATGCACCGGAGAAGGTGCCGGAATACACCGGTTCTCAGGAAGCGCCGGGAAGCCTGCTGACTACCATTCAGGGTGAGAATTTCTATCTGAGAAACGATTCCTCCATTCACGCCACCAGTGAGTATGACGGTGCACTCTATCCCCTGTCATCTGCGGAGACAGTGCTGAACACGGTGGACGGCGATTCCTTCAAGACGGCAGGTCAGTCTATCACATGGCAGTTTGATGTGTCGGCGGATGGGTATTATTACATAGCCATGAACTACCGGCAGTCTGACAAGAACAGCTTTCCTGTATTTGTGGATTGGCGGATAGACGGAGAAATACCAAATACCGCTTTCCGGAGCTACCCGGTGAAATCAGCCACCAAATATACGACCAGGACCCTGAAGGATACGGACGGCAATAACTTAAGCGTTTATCTGACAAAAGGAACCCACACCATCTCTGCTACCATCAGCGCGGAAAATCTCTGCTATGTGCTGGAGAAAGTGGATGAGATCATGAACGGTATCAATGACCTGTCTCTTGAGGTCACAAAGGTGGCAGGTACCAACAAGGATAAATACAGAGACCTGAAGCTGACAAGATACATACCGGATGTTCAGGACAGATTGTACGGCTGGGTGGATGAACTGTATGCACTGGCAGAGTCTGCAACACAGTTTGTGGATGCCAAGAACGCGGAGGATGTTGCGGCTTTTGGTTATCTGATCATAGCAGCAAAGCAGCTGAAGACTCTGGGAGATGAGCCTGACGAGTTGATTTATCGTGTGGCTGAGCTTTCCACCAGCGTCAACTCCATCAATACCCAGATAGCAAATTTTGTGGATCTGATCAATGACAATAATCTGTCAATCGACAGAATTTATATTTACCAGAAGGACGCAAAGCTGCCTAAGAAACTGAACATATTCCAGCAGGCGGGGATGTCCATTCGGCGTTTCGGACACTCCTTCTTCGGAACTTCCTACTCTGCCAGCAACACGGATGCCTCCCACCTGCAGGTGTGGGTGAACCGGCCAAGGCAGTACGTAGAGATCATGCAGAAGATGATTGACGAGCAGTTTACGGCGAAGACAGGTATTCAGGTGGATCTCTCCATCATGACGGACCCCCAGAAGCTGGTTCTTGCCAATGCTTCCGGCGACACTCCGGATATTGCCACGGGTATCAACTACTCCATTCCCTTCGAGTTAGGCATCAGAGGGGCGCTGGTGGATCTGACCAAGTTTGACAATTACAAGGAAATCTTCGGCAGATACAGCGAAGGTATTCTGGTGTCTTCCGTGATTGGCGACGGACTTTATTCTCTGCCGGAGACCATGAACTTTTACGTTATGTTCTACAGGACGGATATTCTGGAGAAACTGGGGCTGGAGGCACCGGAGACCATGGATGACCTGGTTGGCATGCTGCCGGATCTGCAGATGAGAGGACTGAATATCTATTATCCGACTGCTTCCATGCTGGCTATGCGTAACTTCCACGGAACCACGCCGCTGCTCTTCCAGTATGGCGGCGCGCTTTACGGGGAGACGGCACAGGAGATTGAAGTCAACAATGAAAATTCCATAGAAGGACTGACCGCTTTGACGGAGCTGTTTACACTGTATAACCTGCCGGTGGATGTTCCGAACTTTTACCAGCATTTCAGAAACGGCGATCTTCCTATCGGAATAGCGGATTTCAACGCCTACAACCTGATCAAGAATGCGGCACCGGAAATAGCGAATTCCTGGAGTATAGCGCTGGTTCCCGGAGTTGTGGATCAGGAGACCGGTGAAATATACCGGTACATGTCCGGCGGAGCGGAGAGCACGGTGATGTTTGCCTCAAATGAAACGAGAGAGCAGCAGGCATGGAAGTTTATGGACTGGTGGTCCAGTGCCGATGTGCAGGCTGAGTTCGGACAGATGCTCCAGATCATGTATGGTGACGAGTATATCTGGCCAACTGCGAACCTGGAGGCATTCGGGAAGCTGCCGTTCCCTACCGCCCACAAGGATATCATCATGGAGCAGGCGCAGCATATTCTCGAAGCGCCCAGACTTCTCGGCAGCTACATGATGGAACGTGAGATAAGTAATGCGTTCAATGATATTGTGGTAAATGGTGAGACATTGCGGTCACGCATTGACAAAGCAGTGAAGACAGTGGAGCGCGAGACGGCGCGGAAGCTGGAGGAGTTTGGATACATAGACAGTGAGGGGAACGTGATCATGGAATATCGGGTGCCCTCGGTGGAAGCAGTGAGAAGGATTTTTGAAACCAAGTAATATGGCGGAAAGAAATTCTAAGGCGAAAAGAATTTCGCCTAAGAATTTCTAAGTTCCGCCAGGAAGAATCCGGGAGCCGGATTCTTCGATATGGAGGATACAATGAAGAAATCAACCAAGATCAGCAGAAGGGAACGTTCCAATCAGGCGGGGTACTTGTTTCTCCTCCCTTACGCCCTACTGTTTACAATTTTCATACTGACTCCGGTGTGCCTGGCGGTGGTTCTCTCCTTTACGAACTTCAACGTCATTCAGTTTCCGAAGCCTGTAGGTTTTTTGAATTACATTAACCTGATTACCAGCGACGAGGTGTTTATGCAGTATGTCCTGCCAAACACAGTGAAGTACGCGATCATTGTGGGTGTGGGAGGCTATTGTTTATCCTTCCTGCTGGCGTGGGCGCTGGCTAATCTGCCCGGTAAGCTGAGGACGGTGCTGGCGTTGATCCTCTACTCTCCCAGCATGACGGCGGGCGTGGCGATGACAGTGCTCTGGAAGATCATGTTCACAGGTGACCAGACGGGCTACATCAACAGCTGGCTTATGGATCTTGGGGTCATCAATGAACCGATCATATGGCTGGTAAGTGCAAAGTATCTGCTGCCAATCGTCATTATCATCGGTCTGTGGAGCAGCATGGGCGTGGGCTTCCTTGCAATCCTTGCCGGAATCTTAAACACGGATGAGAGCCTATATGAGGCGGCGGCCATAGACGGAGTGAAAAACCGGTTTCAGGAGATGATCTATGTCACGATTCCCAGCATGAAGCCCCAGATGCTGTTCGCGGCGGTCATGCAGATCGTAGGAGCATTCCAGAACGGACAGATTGCATCCATGCTGGCAGGCAACCCTACACCGGGATATGCGGCTCAGCTCATCGTAAACCATATTGAGGACTACGGCTTTATCCGCTACGAAATGGGATATGCGGCGGCTGTTTCCGTGGCACTGTTGCTGATTGTTCAGATATTTTCAAAAATAGCCAACAAGCTGTTTGGCGAGAAGGATTAGGAGGAAGAAAATGGCTTACAAAGGGAACGGGATTAACCCAAAGAAATTTGAAAAAGGTCAGATTAAGATCCTGTTGGCGGTGCTTCCTCTGGTTATATTGACGGGACTGCCCATCGTGTTCATCATCTTCCACGCTTTCAAGCCAATGGAAGAGCTGTTCGCTTTCCCGCCCAAGTTTATCACCACGAACCCGACATTAGATAACTTCCGCAAGCTGTTCAAGGCATCCAGGACTGCGGGCATACCGCTTTCCAAGTATGTGTTTAACAGCCTGCTGATTACCGGAGCGGTGGTATTCTCCTCCCTGATCTTCACCACATCGGCGGCGTACGCTCTGTCGAAGCTGAAGTTTAAGGGCAGGTTCGCAATGATGAACATCAACCAGCTTGCTCTGATGTTTGTGCCTGTGGCGGTGATGATTCCCAGGTATCTGGTGGTCAACGTCCTGCATATGACAAATACATACTGGGCGCAGATACTGCCCCTGATTCCTCTGCCGGTGGCGCTGTTTCTGGTGAAACAGTTTGTGGATCAGGTGCCGGATTCGCTGATTGAGGCGGCGTACATGGACGGAGCCAGGGAACTGCAGATATACACAAAGATCATTATTCCGATGATCAAGCCCGCCATTGCCACTGCGGCTATCCTGGTGTTCCAGCAGGTGTGGACCAACATGGAGGCGTCCAATTACTACGTGAATGACGACGGCCTCAAAACCCTGGCATTTTATATGAACACACTGACAAGCGCCAGCACCACTAATACCGTTGCAGGACAGGGTATGGCGGCGGCGGCTTCCCTGATCATGTTTGTGCCTAACCTGGTGCTGTTCTGTATCCTGCAGAAGAATGTCATGAACACCATGGCGCACTCCGGTATCAAGTAAACAGGAAAGGTGAGTAGATTGATGAAAAAAGCATGGAAAAAACTTTTCGTGTCATTGACTGCGCTCCTGTTGTTCCTGGGAGTGGCGGCGGACAGTATTAAGGTGCAGGCGGATTCGCCTTACAAGACCTACACCATTGACGGTTACGGATATGTGACGGAGACTCAGACGGCATATCTGCCCTATGAAACCATAACCAAGATTGGGGAGGAAGCGCTGATAGGCCCCACGGATTTCACCCTGACTGACGACGGATATATGTACATCTTAGACAGTGGAAACGGCCGTGTGGTTGTGTCGGACATGGAAGCCAGCCTGATTGCCACCTTCGGCGAGGGTATACTGGTGAATCCCAGGGGCATGTATGTGACGGGAGACCATATCTGCTATGTGGCGGACAGAGACGCCAGGAGCATTTTCGTGTTTGACGAAAACGGCGAACTGATACAGACCTACGGGAAGCCCGACCATCCTCTTTACGGCGGTGATCTGGATTTTCTGCCCCTGAAAGTGGTGGTGAACGAATCCGGCACCATGTATGTCATCTGTGAGTCCAACAACAACGGTATTGTACAGATCAGCCCGGTGGAGGGCGGTACTTTCCTGGGGTATTTCGGAACCAACAGTACCAGCGCCTCTCTCTGGAGAATTATCTGGAGGGCCATTCAGACTGACGCACAGCGTGCAAAGTCCCAGGGCAACCTTCCTTCAACGCCGGACAATATGGCAATTGACGAGAAGGGCCTGATCTACACTGTGACCAGAGGTGAAAAATACGAAACACTGAAACGCCTGAACATTGCCGGTATCAATATGATCGAGTGCGACTCTTATGAGGCGGTGCCTGCAGCGGTGGCGGTAGGAAACCACGACAATGTGTTCGTTGCTTCCACAAACGGTTACATATATGAGTATAACAATGAGGGCGATCTGTTGTTTGTATTCGGAGGAAGCGACGACGGCCAGCAGAGGATCGGACTTTCCACCAAGGTGGAAGCAATCCAGATTGATAACAATGACAAAATCTATCTTCTGGATTCCGATAAGGCCCAGATTCAGGTTTTTGAGCCTACAGAGTTTACAAGACATCTGCATGAAGCCCTGTTTCTCTTCTCCAAGGGAAGATATACCGAGAGTAAAGAGCCCCTGAGTCAGGTTCTGCGGATGAACAACCTGTTTGACTATGCCAACATGGCCATGGGCAGAGCGCTGATTCAGGAGGAAGACTATGATTCGGCTATCAGGTATGCCAAGCTGGCCAAGGACTATGACGGCTATTCCGACGCCTTTTGGGAAATCCGCAATAACTGGCTGAAGAGGAATCTGGTGACAGTGATCATTCTCATTGTTGCAATCTGGCTGGTAAAGAAGTTTTTAACACTGGCGGACAAAAAGTGGGGAATTCTAAAAAAGCCGAAGGCGGCGCTGAAAAGCTTCGGTGAGCTGAAGCTCATGCGGGAACTGCGGTATATGTTCTATTTTATAAGGCATCCCATTGACGGCTGCTATGGTATCAAACGGCAGAATCAGGTATCCCTGACAAGCGCCAATATCATATTGTTCGTCGGAATACTGTTTTATATTATCAACAAGTATTTCTGCGGCTTCCTGTTCAAGACGGTGAGAGAAGGCTACTACGATATTTTCTCTGATGTGGGACTGCTGCTTGTGGCACTGTTTTTGATTACGGGCTGTAACTACCTGATGTGTACTATCAATGACGGTGAGGGAAAACTGAAACATATTTATTGCTCCTTCATCTACAGCCTGACGCCTTATCTGGTGTTCATGCCCGTTATATTCGTAATCTCCCATGTGGTGACCTACAACGAGGCTTTCTTTGTGGAGTTTGCAACCTTATTCATGTTTGTATGGATAGCAATCCTGCTGTTCATCTCTATCCGGGAGATTAACAACTACACGATCAAAGAGACGGTAAAGATTATCGGCCTGACGGTCTTCACAATTTTGATCGCATTGCTGCTTGCGTTTATCATTTATGTGCTCTGGTCACAGGTATTCGACTTCATACAATCGTTATTCGGAGAGGTGGTGTACAAGATTGGCAACTAAATTCAAAAAAATAATTGCATCTGTACTTGCTGCCCTGCTTCTTGTACCGATGCTCGGATGCCTGGCGGACGCGCCCCTGAAGGTACAGGCGGCGGCACAGGAACTTAACGGCCACAAGCTGGTGGCGGAGAATGACAATTATGCCCTCTACATGAAAGAGGAAGGGCTGGCGGTCATCGTTTTTGACAAGGCTACAGGCGCTTATATGGAATCTGCGGTGAGCTATGATGACGGAAAGAACAATTCCCAGTGGATGGGAGCCATGCAGTCGGCGCTGGTGCTGAATCTGATTTATTCTAATGTGGACAATCAGCAGGCTGACCTCATCAACGATGACATTACCCAGGAAGTCACATACACGGACAAGGGGTTTTCCGCCAAGATCTACTGGAAGAAATATAAGCTGGGGATGACCCTGGAGGTCACCCTGAACGAGGACGGCATCACGGCGCGAATCCCCGATGAGTCCATTGTGGAGGAAGAAGACACCAATATCGGAACCATCGCCCTGTATCCTTATCTGGGATACAGCTATCTGGATGACAAGGAAGGCTATATGTTCCTTCCCGACGGTAACGGGGCTCTGATATATCTGGATGATAAGGAGGGGCGATTCAACACCGGCTATACAGGCGTTGTCTATGGCATGGATGCAGGGTTTGTGGAGTCCGACACCACCAAACTCTGGCGGGACAGATACGAGATGGTGAACGAGGCAAACAACGTCATTGCACCTGTCTTCGGCATGGCACATACCTCGGAGGGTATTGCCTACCTGGCAGTGGTGGAGGAGGGAGATCAGAGAGCTACGATAGAGGCTTCTCCCAATGGAGTCAGCATTGACTACAACAGGATTTTTGCCCGTTTTACAGAGCGCAGACTCTACAACCAGCCCACCAGCAATAACTCCACATCGGGTTCCTTTAAAATGGTGGAGGCTGACAGGAGCCATTCGGATTTACAGGTGCGATATCTGTTCCTGAACGGTGACAATGCAAATTACTGCGGCATGGCAAACGCTTACAGGGATTATCTGCTGAACGGCGGTTTTCTTTCCGGACTGCCGGACGAGTACCGGACCAGAATAGATTTTCTGGGAACGGAGAGAGAATCATGGATTGTGGGCACCAGCGCCGTGGTTATGACAACGGTGGATGACATAAGAGAGATTTACGAGGACCTGGAACAGCAGGGAGTGACAGATCTCTTAAGCGTGTACAAGGGATGGCAGAAGGGCGGTCTGTACAATGTTCCAATCACAAAATATAAAGCGGACGCCAAGATAGGGGGCACCGGCAGCCTGACAGACCTCATAAAGGAATCTGAGGCTAAAGGGATCAGAATGTACCTCTACAGCGATGCCATGCGGATCAATCCTGATGAGCAGAATGCAACCTTTAATGTGGTGAAGAAGATTAACAAGAGAAAGCTGGAGGAAGAGACCCACAAGGATGTGTATGAGGAGTTTATGTGGCTGACTCCTGCCAGGACGGATTATCTTTTGGATAAGTTCGTAAAAAGTTATACAAAAAGTGGTGTGAACAGCCTGGCTCTGGGGGGCATCACGGATACCCTCTACTCCTACAATTACAGCGGAACCTTCTACAGCAGACACCAGTGTGCGGAAAGCTATTACAACACGGTGGCAAAGGCGGACGAATCCACAGACCTGGTGCTGCAGCAGCCCTTTGCTTATCTGTGGGACCACACAGAGAGCTTTCTGGATATGCCGCTGTATACTTCGAGCTACATTTTCGAGGACGAGAGCGTGCCGTTTCTGTCAATTGTGCTGAAAGGGATTATGCCGGTATATTCCGAGTATGTGAACTTTGAGGCCAACAAGGAGGAGTTCTTCCTGAAGATGGTGGAGACAGGAACCTGCCCTTCCTTCTACATTACGAAGGAGAGCGCAGCCAACCTGATCTATACCAATTCCAGCGATATTTACAGCTCTGAGTACAGTGTATACCGCGATGATATCATCTCCTATTCCGGAGAACTTGAGGCGGTGCATAAGAAGACGGCCGGGGCATCTATCGTGGGACATGAGATCAAAGGCAATGGCATCACCGTAGTGACCTATGACAACGGTGTGAAGATTTATTTGAACTACAGCACTGAAAAACAAAGTGCGGACGGGCACACGCTGGAAGGAATGAGCTACGAGGTGGTTGAGTAAATGGAAAAAGAAAAGAAAATGAAAAAGCCAAAAGTGAAGCTTGGCAAACTTGAAAAGAGAGAGGCGAGGGCCGGCTGGCTGTTCGTACTTCCCTGGGTTATCGGGGTGGCTGTCTTTATGCTGTACCCTCTCTGCCAATCCTTCTATTACATGTGGTTCAACATCAGGATTACGCCTCTGGGTACAAAGTTCATCCCTGTGGGAACCGGTAACTTTACCCAGATCTGGCTGGAAAACCCGGAGTTTCCCCAGCAGATTGTGACCTACCTGTGGCAGACCATTGTGGAGGTTCCGGTCATCGTGGTCTTCGCTCTGATGATTGCGATCATGCTGAACGGAAACATCAAGTGCAGGGGGCTCTTCCGATTGATTTTCTTCCTGCCGGTCATTATCGTCAGCGGTCCTGTGATGAATATGCTGGTGAGCGAGGGGGCAGCGACCATTCCTGCCATGAATGTGCAGTCCATTAAGACAGCGTTGGATAATTTCCTGCCGCACAGCATGTCTGAATCAATCGGAGAGATTTTCTCCAATATGATCATGATACTGTGGTATTCCGGCGTACAGATACTGATTTTCCTGTCGGCTCTGCAGAAGATTGACCCGGCGCTGTACGAGGCGGCAAAGATTGACGGCGGCTCCCAGTGGGAGTGCTTCTGGAAGATCACGCTTCCTACCATCAAGCCTATGATTCTGCTGAATGCGGTGTACTCCGTCATTTTCCTCTCCGGCAACGAGCAGAACTCGCTGATCACTATGATCAAATCGGCCATGTTCTCGGGTACCAAGGAGAAAGGCTACGGATATGCGTCGGCCATGGCGTGGATGTATTCCCTGATCGTGACGCTGATAGTTCTTCTGTTCTTCCTGCTCCTGGGATCCAAGAAGGACATTTACGACAGACAGGTGAAGCGCCGCAAGCGCGAGATGAAGAAAGAGGCAAGAACAGTCAAGAGAATAGAAAGGAGGGGAATCCGGAATGCAAAGAAAATCAAAAAAGCAAGGAAAAAGCGGAACTACCGCACATATGACGGCAGCGGAGATTATTAAGAAGAGCTTTACGAAAGAAAAGTTTCACCGTTTTGTCTTCGGCACCAAGGAAAAAGAAGGCGCGGGAAAACAGATTATAGTCTACGGACTGCTTATCTGTATCGGTTTTGTGTACCTTTACCCCATCCTCTACATGTTCAGCACCAGTTTTATGAACAGGGATGATCTGTTGGACTCCTCGGTAAAATGGATTCCCAGCACCTTGTTTGTGCAGAACTATATTGATGCCGGCAAGAGTATGGATTTCTGGATTTCACTATTGAAAGGAGTTGTGATTGCAGGAGCACCAACTCTGTGTAATGTTGCAGTCTGTATGCTGGTGGGTTACGGATTTGCGCGGTTTGAATTCAGGGGAAAGAAGATTTTGCTGGGCCTGTTGATCTTTTCCTACATCCTGCCCAGCCAGGTTACCATGATTCCCACTTATGTATTGTACAACAATATGAAAATAGTGGGAACACTGTGGTCCTTTATCCTTCCGGCAATTCTCGGAAACGGGCTGAATTCAGCTATCTTTATCCTGATATTCTACCAGTTTTTCCGGCAGGTTCCGAAGGTGCTGATAGAAGCGGCCCAGATAGACGGCGCAGGATATTTCAAGTCCTTTGTAAAGATAGCGGTTCCCTCTGCGGGACCGGCGATTTTGACGGTGTTCCTGTTCTCCTTCGTGTGGTACTGGAACGAGTCTTACCTGACTTCGCTGTATGTTCAGGGACTTTCAGCCAATAGTTTCTGGGTGAACCTGGTAGTGCAGCTGAGCAACTTTGACACAAGCTTCAACACCATGGCACAGACGGGAGATGCGGCCACCAATCTGAATGAGTGCGTGCGCATGGCGGCAACATCCCTCTCCGTTCTGCCGCTGCTGGTCATGTATTTCTTCCTGCAGAAGCACTTTGTGGAGAGTATTGACAGGGCGGGTATCACAGGTGAATAGGTCTTTTTGGCCCATGGGCCTTGAGATAAGAAAAAAGGAGGATAAAAGATGAAAAAGAAGATTTTGAGCCTGCTGCTGGCCTGCTCCATGGTTTTCGGACTGGCAGCCTGCGGCAACGGCGACGGCGGCAACAGCGGAAATACCGGAAATGCCGACAACAGCGGAAACGGAGGAGGCGAGGGTGCAGGCGGTGTGACAACAGAGAATATCACACTGACCTTCTGGCACTATGAAGATCCCACCACTGTCAGTCTCCTGGCAGAGAAGTTTATGGATATGTATCCCAACATTACGGTGGAGCACAGAGTGATCGAGGATATGAGCACGGACCTCTCCAATGCTGCCGCATCCGGGACTTTCCCTGATGTGTTTGAGGGTACGGATTCCGACACAGCTCTGGCAAACATGTATTGGGCGGACATCTCTGAGTACTTTGATGCAGACCCTGAGAATCAGAATCTGATGGCCACCATCAGTGAGTACGGCATCGGCTGCTTTGACACCAGCGCAAGATTTGCCGTGCCCATGATGTACTGGCCCAGCGCGATCTTTATCGACAGAAACGTGATCAAGAACCTGAACCTGGAGATGCCCAGAACAGACTGGACCTGGGCCGAGATGGTTCAACTTGTCAAGGATGCCACAAAGGATGAGCGTACCGGCATGAAGTATTACGGCCTTGGGTACTATAACAGGCTGGATTCCCTCTACGGCATTGCAGCATGTTCCCCTGACGAGAGAGCTTTGAAGGGTGAGTTTGGCTTTGACGGCACGGATTTCGATCTGTCCTATTGGGCAGTGGGAGAGCAGGAGTTCTCTGACTTAAAACTTGCCGGGTACGTTGCGCCTCAGCAGGATACCGCGGAGATGGAGGCCTGGTCAGGCAACTGGAGCACCTGGTTCGGTGCTACCGGGCGTGTGGCAGTGTTCTCCGAGGGCTTCTGGACCTATCAGAATCTGTGGGGCCAGGAGGGCTATCAGGAGGAGTACGGTCTGGATATCGTTCCCTATGTTACCCCCAACGTGGTTGATGAGAAGGAGCACAATGTCATTGCCAACATGTACATGGGCGGCGTGTCCACATCCTGTAAGCATCCTTATGAGGCATATCTGCTTCTGAAATTCATGGGCTGGGGAATTGACGGCTGGAAGGCAAGACTGGAGATTTACTCCGACACCAGCATTACCAACGACTCAGGAATGCCCCTGAAAAATGCGCAGATGCCTATGCCTATTACCCTGGATGAGGAAGTTTGGGAGGGCTACAAGGCCCTGTTCCCTCAGGACGATCGCAAGCCTTACTGGGATGATTATTTTGCAAGCGTGACCAGGCCTGTTCCTTACGGTTGGTACAGCATTGCCGGCTACTGGAACTTCTGCGACCAGTACTTCAATAAGATCGGTATCCACGATCTGGTAGACAAGGGCAGCGCCAAGGCGGCCGACTATGTGGATGAAGCCACAAGACAGGCTAACTACTATCATGCGGAGGCTATGATTTCCTACTTCGGCCCCGGCGGATATGATGTGCTCTCCGACGAGGAGCTGGCAAAGTATCAGGCAGTAGTGGATTCCTTTAACTGATAGCTTACGTATAGCTTTTCTCCCCAGCCGGATATCCGGCGGGGAGGTAACTATAAACAAATTTTAAAATGGAGGATTAAGATGAAAAAGAAGATTTTAGCACTTCTTCTCTGTACTGCATTGACAGCCACTATGCTGACCGCCTGCGGCAACGGCAATGAGGGCGCGTCAGGCAGTGACAGTACGGAGCAGAGCACCGAGCCCAGTTCGGAGCCCAGCGTGGAGCCCAGTGAACCGGAACCCGCTCAGGCGGAGGAGATTCCTACTCCTGTATACTATTTTTCCTTTGATGAAAAGGACGGCACTGCAGGGATTGTACCTACCGTAAAAGGTGATGGGACTATTGAGACTGCAGACAAAAATGTTGTATTCATTCCCGGCGTAAAGGGCGAGGCAGCTTACATTGACGGTACCTACGGTCTGAGACTGGATAATGTGAACGGTGTTGGCGAGACCTATTCCCTTTCCTATTGGATGTATGCAAACAGAAACGCAAACTACATGCCCACGGCTCAGTATGGCCCCGATGTTCACGGCGATGCCACCGGCGGCCAGCATTATCTGAACATTACCTGGGCAGACTGGTCGGGGGCATCGGAATTCCCCTGTGTCTGGTCCTATGACCAGAACGCAGACGGCTCTCCCTGGCCTAACTGGTATCCGGAAACAGGAGATACCCTTTTGAACAAGTGGATCAATATCACACTGGTAGTAGACCCTTCCAAGAAGACTGATGATGGTTCTCAGATCAATGCAGACCTTTATGTCAACGGTGAGCTTATCTCCGGTGCCAAGCCTGTAAACGTTATAACCGGCACCATGGCACCCTCCGACAACTTTGACTTCTTGCTGGGTGTGAACTACTGGGATGCTATGCTGAAGGGCGCTTTCGACGAGCTTTATATTTTCGACACTGCGCTGACAGCAGGTCAGGCAAAGACCCTTTATGAGGCAGGAGATCCTACAGTGAAGTATGATCCTCCTGAGAGAGAGGTTGTAGTTACGGTTAACGAGAACGCATTAGAAGCTATCGGCAACACTGATCTGAATGCAGGATTCTGGACAGACTGGACCTCCGCATATGAGATTCCCAACGGCGTTACCAGGGTGTTCAAGCTGAAGAACTTCTCCAGCGGACTGGAGCTTTGGCATAACTATGTGATGGTATTCGCCAACGAAGCTTCCGAAGCTCACACAGATCCCAACACTGTATCTGATACACATCAGGAGTGGGCAGCGGTCAGAGCGGATGCTTTCGGCTGGACGCCGAACGGTGACATTGACGCATCTGCATTCACCTGGACCTGGGGCAACTGGGACAGCTGGAGAACCGTATCCATGGTTGACGCTGATGTAACCATCGAAGTGAAGAGGGAGGACAATATCCTGAATATCAGCGCTCACAATGTGGATTATAACGGCCTTGACAATCTGATGACAGCCAAGGTGGAGACTGCTATGTCTGCAGATGATTCCTGCTACATGTTCTTTACCTGCGAGGGCAGCTATGTGGAGCTGCTGTCCGTGGAGGATGGTGTTGACATTAAGGCTGATCCCAACGCAAAGGAAACTCTGGGCACCACCACCTTCGGACTCGGCTGGTGGTCTGAGTTCACCAACAGCGTGGAGCTGGCTGACGGTGCAACAAAGACTGTCAAGCTGAAGAACTACTCCAGCGGAGAACAAAACTGGCATAACTATGTTGTGGCATTTACCAACACTGAGACTACGGCAGATAAGGCACCTTCTGCTGATAATTACGCGGGATATGCGGAGTATGCGGTTGTCCGTGCGGATGTTTACGGATGGGGCGATGCAAGCTACGCAGCAGTCTTTGCAAACAGCTGGGGGGATGACTGGGCAGCATGGCTTGACTCCATGAAAGCAGCAGATGTCACCATGGTCATCACCAGAAACGGCGGTGAGATTGTAATCGACACCACCTTCGTTGACCGCAAGGGCACTGAGTATACCAGTAAGGCAACGATCACATCTACTCTGACGGCGGATGCACCCTGTTACTTCTTTATCACCGGAGAGCAGGCATTCATCGAGCTGATGTCTGTAGAATAGTGTGAAGGAAATCACTAAGCTCAAAAGGACTTCGCTAAGTGATTTCATGCTCTGAAGAGCTTCTTCACACCGAAGAATGCCCAAAATGCGGGCATTCTTCATAAACCTACCTGGTGTGAAAGTCCCCGGATTGCGTAAATCCGCAATCCGGGGTGTCTTTTACGGAGCGGGAGAGGATTTCCCGTTTCGTAAAAGGCAGAAAAGCGGGCGGAAAAACAGATTGCAAGCAGGTCTGACAAGGCAGTATAATGAGATTGGATAAAAGAAATGTGAGGGAATGACACATGAATACTGGGGAACAGAGAAGAAACGGCGTGATTACGGAGTACAACAAAGCTTTTATCGAGCAGAGGGCGGATCCGTATGTTTGCAGGCATGAGGATGGCAGCTATTACTTTACCGCCTCTGTGCCTGCTTATGACAGGATTATACTGAGAAAGGCAGATACCCTGGCAGGACTTGCGGATGCGGAAGAGGTTACCGTGTGGCACCGTCATGAGACAGGTATCATGTCCATGCATGTCTGGGCGCCTGAACTGCACTATCTGAAAGGTAAATGGTATATCTACTTTGCCGCAGGGGAGGTGGAGGACAAGTGGGCCATACGTCCTTATGTGCTGGAGTGTCAGGGGCAGGATCCCATCCGTGACCCGTGGAAGGAAATGGGTAAGATCCAAAGATCTGAGGATGATATTTACTCCTTTGAGGCATTTTCACTGGATGCCACTGTGTTCGAGCACAGAGGGGAATTATACTATGTCTGGGCAGAGAAGGTCAGTGTGGGAATTCAGATTTCAAACCTTTACATTGCACGGCTGGAGACACCCACAAAGCTTGCAACAGCCCAGGTTCTGCTGACTACGCCGGACTATGACTGGGAGAGAAGAGATATCTGGGTCAACGAGGGCCCGGCGGTGATAAAAAAGAACGGCAGGATTTTCCTGACCTACTCCGCCAGCGCAACCGGCGAGGTTTATTGTATGGGAATGCTGAGTATCGGCGAGGATGAGGATGTGCTGGATCCCAGAGCCTGGAAGAAGGAGCGGCAGCCGGTGCTTAAGAGCAGCAGAGAATTCGGTATATACGGGCCGGGACACAACAGCTTTACCACATTGGAGGATGGTACGGAGGTCTGTGTCTATCATGCCAGAACCTACCCGGAGATACAGGGAGATCCCCTGTACGATCCCAACAGGCATGCCATGGTAATGAAGCTGGGTTGGGATGAAAAAGGATATCCGGTGTTTGACATCAAAAATAATATTCAGTTTTAGGAGCATTTTTATGAAGATGAGCGGGAAAGAAAAGCGGATTCACGGACTGTTTGCAGCGGTATGTTTCAGTGCGCTGGTATGCTTTATGGCGCTGGCGGCGCGACCGGTGAGCAGTACTGCGGCTGAGGATAAAGCGGCATCTGAGGGAGTGATAAGTGAGGCGTCCAATGACGGGATCACTGTCACTCTGGAGACGGATAAAGCCTCCTACAGCGCCGGGGAAGAGATTCATTATACCATCACCATAGAAAACGGAAAGACTTTAGCCTACCTTAAGGGTGCGGAATTTACCTACAGCAATACCAAGGGACTGCTTCCGGTGGCAGAGGACTCTATGCCTGCTTCTTTTCCGGATATACAGCCGGGGGAGAGTTACATTCTGAGCGGTGTGCTGGTGGGGGATGAGGCGGTTCTGGCTGCTGCTGCGGCAGAAAGTGCAGCAGTATCCCAACCTGCAGATTCCGCCGCCGGGGCCGAAAAATCCGTGAGTCCTGCTGTGACAGCGATAGTCATTATAGTTGTGCTGGCGGTTGTGTTGGCCCTGATCTTGATCCTCAGGAGGAGAAAGAAAGCGCAGGGGACAGAAAACGGCAAGGGGAAAGGAAAGGGAACCGGCGGGGGAGCCGCGGCCCTGGCGCTTCTCCTGGCACTCTGCATGGCAGGGGAGGTTCTTCCGGTGCAGGCTGCGACGGACAGCATTACTCTGCGGCCCTATGTAAAGTTTGAGTATGCTGGCCAGGAAGTTATGATCCGTGCGGTGATGGAGTTCCGCATGGGACAAAACCGCTGGGTTGTGGATGCTGAAGACAAGGCACAGAATAAGCAGATCACCTGCCATGACCCTTCTATTTTCAGGGATCTGGACGGTGTCTATTATGTGCTGGGCACTCACATCACGGGTGGCAGAAGTACAAACCTCTATGATTGGGTCAGCCTGGACAACGTGATCAGGGAGAGCTATTCTCTTGAGACCAGGAATCAGGTCAGAGCGTGGAACGAGGAAGGCAATAAGGGCGACTGGTTTGGATATCTCTGGGCCCCGGATGTGATATATAATGAAACCATGGGCAAATACTGTATTTACCTGAGCGCTGACGGCGACAACTGGAAGTCCAATATTGTGCTGTTGACAGCTGATTATGTGACGGGACCGTATGAATATGTGGGCTCTATCGTCTACAGCGGCTTTACTGCAGAGACCTTCGGCGAGACAGACGCTCCAAAGGTTCTGGGCACTCAGGAAATACCGGAGCGCTATGTGACAAATGGTGTGGCAAACAAGAAGTGGGGTGATATGTGGCCCAACTGTATTGACCCCTGTGTATTTTATGCTGATGACGGACGTCTGATGGTGGCGTATGGTTCCTGGTCCGGCGGTATCTTTATGCTGGAGCTGGATAAGGAGACGGGTCTTAGGGATTACTCCGTGACCTATGAAACGGATATCCATTCCGATGCATACTTCGGAAAGAAGATTGCGGGCGGTGCTTATGTATCCGGAGAAGCATCCTATATTCAGAAGATCGGTGACTATTATTATCTGTTTATTTCCTATGGAGGTCTGGAGGCGGCAGGGGGCTACAATGTCCGTGTGTTCCGCTCCGAGCGTCCGGACGGGGATTATGTTGATGCCTTGGGCAACACGGCCTATTACGATAAATATGCCCTTAACATTAATCAGTCTGTGGGTGTGCGCCTCATGGGAGGTTACCAGTGGCGGAACTTTACCGTCGGCCAGGTGGCACAGGGGCACAATTCCGCCTTTGTGGATGATGACGGAAAAGCATATATAGTGTTCCATACCAGGACCACCAATGGCACCGAAGGGCATTACGTAAAGCTGCATCAGCTGTTCCAGACGAAGAATGGCTGGCTGGTGGCGGCACCTTACCTGACTCATGGTGAGACGCTGAAGGAGGACGGTTATTCCGCTTCCGAGGTGGCGGGAGATTATGAGATCATCCTTCACGAACTGGAGATTGATTACGCGGGACTGGAGGCGAAGCAGCCGGTTATGATCACTTTACAGGAGGACGGCAGCATTACCGGTGAGTATACCGGAAGCTGGAGCCTGGAGTCGGGGACACCCTATATCACCCTTTCCCTGAATGGGCAGAATTACAGCGGTGTGGCATTGGAGATGGAGGTGGAGGGTACAGTCTTTAAGACCATGGTGTTTACGGCGCTGGGTGACGAAAATCAGGTGACACTGTGGGGCAGCCGATGCGTAGAGTGAGAAGGAGAGTGGAACAATGGAGCAGCATAAGAACAGTAAAATAGAAGCGGCTCTGGATATAGCAAAGGAGATTATTTTTTTCATCCTGTTTACAGTGGCAATGTTTGCATACTGCATGCTGGTGCTGCTGATCATCAGCTTTGTCACATCCTCCTTTCTGCACTTTTCCATCGAAGGGATATTCATCGCGTCTATTGTGGGCACGGTGGCGCTGGATGTATACTATGTTGTGAGAAAGATGAAAAAACGCCGCAGGGGCTGATTTATAAAAGTTTTAATTTCGTAAAAGCAATACACATAGCAGAGAATGTGTATTGCTTTAATTATCTATTACGGCATAGCAGACAAGATAAGCATGAAAAGTTAAGAATGACAGGAGGCGCGCAGGATGATGGAAAAACGGAAAGATGAGGCTGCGATACGGGCCGTGATCTTTGATCTGGATGGTACATTGATTGATACGGAAAAATATTACCGCATTTTCTGGCCCAGGGCACTGGCTGAGTTCGGATACCACATGACGGACAGCCAGGCTCTGTCCATGCGCAGTCTGGGAAGACCTTTCGCTCCGGCACGGCTGAAGGACTGGTTCGGGGAGGAGTTGGATTATCTGAAAGTGCGGCAGAGGAGAAAGGAAATGATGGAGGAATGCCTGGAGAGGGAGGGCATTCAGCGGAAGCCCGGGGCGACGGAACTGCTGGAGCGGCTTAAGAAAGACGGCATCATAACGGCAATCGCTACTGCCACTGATCCGGAGCGGACGAACAAATATCTGAAAATGACCGGACTGGCAGGCTGCTTTGATAAGATAATCAGCGCCACTATGGTGGCGGAGGGGAAGCCCTCTCCTCACGTTTATCTCTACGCCTGTGAGCAGCTGGGATTAAAGCCGGAGGAGTGCATGGCAGTGGAGGATTCCCCGAACGGAGTACTGTCTGCATACAGGGCGGGCTGTAAGGTAGTCATGGTCCCGGACCAGACGAAAGCCGACGAGGAACTGAAGCAATATCTGTATGCCGTCGCCAACACCCTGGAGGAGGTATATCATCAGGGGAAGTTCATATTTGAGGGCTGCTTTTGCGACTGATATTAAAGATATGAGAAATTGAATCTATGGAGGTGGTAGTATGAACCGTATATTAAATGAAATCAAAAAAATAGTTGACAGCAATATAGAATTGTATTTGCCTCATGTAAAATCCGGTGATTTAGAAAATGACGGAGCAATATATTATATGAATGGAAAAGACGGAACGGAATTTGATTGGTATGTTAATGATAAGTTGCCGCCGTTTATGGTGTTTTATAATGATGAAGCTAATTTAGGGGCAATTAAGTTATTACTTTATAACGATGGAGGAGTAGTAGTCTATATTTTCGATGAAAAAGGGAAAAAACTGATCAAAGAAGTTAATACATATTTAGAGGTTAATGAATCTGATTTATTTGAATTGGCTGTCATATTAAGAAATGAGGCAGATGATAATAATATCTGGGGTGCAGGTATTGAAAGTATAAATACGGATATTGAAGTCACTGATGACATGATAAATGAATTTAAAGAAACTAAAAATAATTATAATGCCATAAAAAATAAGAAGATCATTTTAAACTTAAAATCATTTGTTTCAAAAAAAATAACGGAAGAAGGCTGGAA
>CAMWJV010000054.1 GCA_947174665.1 uncultured Lachnospiraceae bacterium | reverse complement strand
GTACGGCAGAGAGGTGATCAGGCCGGAACATATCGGGCGGGCGTGGGAACCGATCGTGCTGGGAGAGGATGAATATTTTGTCCTGGGTGACAACCGGAATAACAGCAGTGACAGCAGGACGGAAGTCGTAGGAAATATCAAGAGAGAAGATATTATAGGCAGGGCATGGATGCGCATTTGGCCTTTTGAAAGATTCGGAATCTTAAAACATCAGTAAGAAACCGGAGGTATGTGATATGCTGAGTATCGGTGAGATAAAAGAACAGTTTCAGGCAGCTTCTGTGGAAGAGCTGCCTGAACTTATAAAACAGTATGAACAGGACGGGCGTGGCGGTGTACAGAAGCTGACTGAGTCCGCAAAAAAGAAGCTGACAGCGCTGAATAAGGAAAAACAGCGCATTGAAGGACTTCGGGTCTATGAAGAAATGTACAGGGAATATGACTTTATCTGTGGAATCGACGAGGTGGGGAGAGGACCGCTGGCGGGACCGGTGGTGGCGGGAGCCGTAATTTTGCCCAGGGACTGCCGAATTTTGTATATAAATGATTCCAAGCAACTAACCGAAAAAAAGAGAGAGGAGCTCTACGACATCATCATGGAGAAGGCGGTCAGCTGTGGGCTGGGATATGCATCTCCGGAGCGCATCGATGAGATTAATATTCTGCAGGCCACCTATGAGGCAATGCGGGAGGCCATCGGAAAGCTTGTACCCCGGCCGGATATTCTGCTGAATGACGCAGTGACGATTCCAGAGGTGGACATCAGACAGGTTCCCATTATCAAAGGGGATGCAAAGAGCATTACCATCGGTGCCGCCAGTATCATAGCAAAGGTGACCAGAGACCGGCTGATGGTGGAGTATGACAAAGTATTTCCGCAGTATGGTTTCGCGGCGAACAAGGGGTATGGAAGCGCAGCACATATCGAGGCGCTGAAGAAATATGGGCCGACTCCTATACATCGCAGGAGCTTTATTAAAAATTTGGGTTTGACGGAAAGGAAATAAAAAATGAAACTTTCGCAGCTATTCACGGGACATTCCCAGGCGGAGAATCGTGTGGAGGATAATGGGCGCACACCGCAGTCCCAGTATGCCCGCATGTCTGATCTCAATCGTCAGATTCATTCTCTGGTGCCGGGGCAGACCATCCGAGGTGAAATTGTGTCCAGGAACGGCAGTGAAGTGCAGATTCGTTTGTCTGACGACATGGTGATGAACGCAAGAGTGGACCAGAGCATTAATCTTGAACTGGGGAAAAATGTGACTTTCGAGGTGAAGAGCAATGGAGGCACTCTTTCTTTGAGTCCGCTGTTCACGAATATTGCGGCGGATGCCAACGTACTGAAAGCTCTTGACATGGCAGGGCTGCCTGTCAACAATACATCTGTGTCGATGACGGAGCAGCTGATGAAGGCGGGACTGCCGGTCAACAGGAATTCGCTTCAGCAGATATACAGGGAAATAAATTCTTTCCCGGAAATAAATTCTTTCCCGGAAATGGAGGGCAGCGGAAAGGTGGCGGATGTGGTGAATCTGCATAAGCTGCAATTGCCGGTTAACCAGGCGAATATGCAGCAGATGGCATCCTATCGCAATCTGACCCACCAGTTGATCAAAGGGCTGACTTCGGTTCTGGATGAACTTCCGAATGCGATGAACAGTATGCTGTCGGAGGGAAATGACAGAGGTGTCACTGGACTGTACAGAGAACTTTTTTCCATGATAACGGAAGATATGGAAACTGTTCCTGGGACGGCGGAGGGTGTTTTGCAGGAGGAAGAAGCCTCTCAGTCTGTGGCGGGTGCCGCCGGAGACGAAGCGGCGTCTGTGACGGAAAGTCCGGGAGAAGTCACAGAGGGAGCCGCGCATGTGTCAGGAAAAACGGAGTTGACTGCAGGCGGACTGCCGGAGATGTCCAATGAAAGCGGAGCGGCCACATCCATTCCTGAGGGCGCGCGCAGGGAACTGACTGACAATATGCTGCAGGCGCTGAATGAACTACAGCTGCCTCCCGAGGAGGCCGAAGCGCTTTCGGAGGCGGTTCAGCGCTTTGGAAGGGGAGAATTGTCAGCAGGAGATTTCTTCAGGGCGGCGGATCAGATGCTGGATGCTGCCGTGCATACGGAGGACGGAGTCCGACAGATGCAGAAGCTGTTTGGCGGGAAGGCATTTCAGAATATACTCACATCACAGTTGAAAGAAATGTGGACACTGCGCCCTGAGGACGTTTCACAGCCTGAAAAGGTAGGAGAGCTTTACCGCCGGATTGACAGGCAAATGAAGGGACTGATGCAGGCGCTGGAGGCCGGAGGTCAGGAAAACAGTACGGCGTACAGGGCAGCGGCGAATTTGTCTCAGAATGTAGACTTTATGAATCAGATTAACCAGATGTACACTTATGTACAGCTGCCGCTGCATCTGCAGCAGTCCGAGGCTCACGGCGATCTGTATGTCTACACCAACAAGCGAAGCCTGGCGCGCAATGATGGTCAGGTAAGCGCTCTGCTGCATCTCGACATGGAGCATCTGGGGCCGCTGGATGTCTATGTGACACTGCAGGAGGCTAAAGTAAGTACGAAATTTTATGTGGCGAATGATGAAATTCTTGATTTTATAGAAGCACATATGGATATCCTTACCAAAAGACTGGAAAAGAGAGGCTACAACTGCAGCGTTTCCATGACGACAAGAGGAGAAAAGAAAGAGCAGGAGGGCGGCGGGCTTACTCCTCTGCTTCAGCAGGATAAAGGAATTTTGCTGTCTCAGTATGCGTTTGATGTGAGAACCTAGCGTGAGAAAAGCCCGCTTCGCGGACTTTTCTCACGCATGAAAGAATACCCAAAGTGCGGGCATTCTTCGTAAGGGAATTTGCAGGTTTGAGGATTGTGTGGAGGTGCAGGAGATGGAGAACGGCAGGGAAAAGAATAAAGTAAAACAGGCCATTGCACTGGAGTATGATCCATCCGACCAGGCACCTAAGGTTGTGGCAAGCGGCCGAGGCCTGCTGGCGGAAAGGATTATTGAGAGGGCGAAGGAGAGCGATGTCCCGATCCATCGGGATGATAAGCTGGCTGATACGCTCTCCCGACTGGAAATCGGGGAAATGATACCGCCGGAACTCTATGAGGTGGTGGCGGAGATTCTGATTTTTGTGGATTCTATGGATAAGCTGAAGAAAAAATTATAAAGGGGAGCTATGAACAAAAGAGCGGCAGGAGCAGCCTGGGAACAGAAGGCAGCAGAGTATCTGGAAGCTTTTGGAATGAAGATTGTGGAGCGCAATTACCGGAACAGCCGGGGAGAGATAGATATTATAGGGTATCATGAGGGGTATCTGGTGTTTGTGGAGGTTAAGTATCGCAGCAGTACCCAAAAGGGCTACGCCGCAGAGGCAGTAAATACAGGCAAGCAGCGGAAGATATGCAGGATTGCAGATTATTACAGATATATCCATAAGCTGGGAGAGGGCACGGCTGTGCGGTATGATGTGGTCGCTATTCAGGGAGAAAGCATAGAATGGCTGCAAAATGCTTTTCCTCATATTTATTCAGGAAATCGTTAGAAAGGGCAGGAGATGTTTTGGGTAGTGAGGGCGGAACGGGCGGATGGCCCGGTACTCAGACAGAATGAGAAGGCAACGGATGACGGCGGGAAATTGGAATTTTTGACCTTTCCGTCTCTGGAAGCGACGGGAATTGTAAAGCATTTGTTTACAACCCGGCTGGGGGGCGTCAGCGAAGGAGAGTTTTCTTCTATGAACCTCAGCTTTACCCGCGGTGACCGGGCTGGCCATGTGGCTGAAAATTACAGGCGGATAGGAGAGGCGCTGGGGTGTGTGCTGGAGGATATGGTTGCATCCCACCAGACTCATACCACAAATATTCGAAAAGTAAGTTTGGAAGACAGGGGGAAAGGAATCACGAGCCCCAGAGACTACGAGGATATTGATGGACTGATGACAGATGTGTCAGGAATTGTGCTGGTGACTTATTTTGCAGACTGTGTACCCTTGTTTTTTGTGGATGCAGCACACAGGGCGATTGGATTGGCCCATTCCGGATGGAGAGGGACCGTGGCGGGAATGGGATCCTGTATGGTGAGAGCCATGGAGGCGGCCTACGGGACGAGACCGGAGGAGCTCAGCGTCGCGATCGGGCCCTCCATTTGTGCCGGCTGCTATGAAGTAGGAGAAGATGTGGCCGGGCAGTTTGGAGGATTTCCCGGGGTTGTGACACCGGGGAGAGTTAAGGGCAAATACCAGCTGGATCTATGGGAGGCCAACAGACAGAACCTGTTGTCGGCAGGTGTTAAGAGCGAGAAAATCGCAGTGACGGATATTTGTACATGCTGTAATGACAGCTATTTGTTTTCTCACCGGGCAAGCCACGGAAGAAGAGGAAATATGGGGGCATTTTTGGGCCTGAAGGAAATTTAGTAAGGAAATCTTCAGAAAATTCCATTAGAACACTTAATAATAATATGGTTTAATAGAACTGACAGGAGAGAAAAAATGGCAAATATACTTGTATGTGACGATGACAGAGAAATTGTGGATGCGATTGAAATATATCTGAGCCAGGACGGTTACCGCATTTTTAAGGCTTATGACGGCGAGCAGGCCATCGAGCTTTTAAAAAAGGAGGACATCCAGCTCTTGATCATGGATGTTATGATGCCGAAGCTGGATGGAATCAGGGCAACGCTTAAGATTCGGGAGTACAGCAGTATTCCCATTATCATGCTTTCTGCAAAATCAGAGGACACGGATAAGATATTGGGATTAAATATAGGGGCGGATGATTATATCACTAAGCCTTTTAATCCGTTGGAACTTGTGGCAAGAGTGAAATCCAACCTGCGGCGTTATACCTCGCTGGGAAGCCTGAGTGTTGACAGCAAGGCAGTTTATCAGGTGGGAGGACTGGTTATCAATGACGATACCAAGCAGGTCACAGTGGATGACGAGCCGGTGAAGCTGACGCCGATAGAGTATAATATTCTGCTTTTGCTGGCGAAAAACCAGGGCAGAGTCTTCTCCATTGACCAGATTTATGAGAGTATCTGGAACGAGGACGCTATTGGTGCGGACAATACCGTCGCCGTGCATATCCGGCACATCCGTGAAAAGATAGAGATCAATCCCAGAGAGCCGCGCTACCTGAAAGTAGTATGGGGTGTCGGCTATAAAATTGACAAGCAGTAACGCTGGAAACGAGGGCATATGAAGAAGCCGAGATTAAAGAGAATACTGGCAGGACTGGTACAGCATCTGGTTGCAGCAGGCATTCTGCTTGCGGTTGCGGGAATTCTTTTAAATTCCTACATTGAAGTTGATACCATTGACGGCACAAAAAGCTACAGGATTTTTCCCGTAAATAACAGGCAGGAGTTCGAGGAGTCGGAGGTATACCTTGCTCTTTTCAGAAGTGCTGTGCGTGACATTGCAAAACTGGTTGCCATCAAGGATTTATTTGAGACAGACGGCGTGCTGGATCTTTCAAAAGAATTTGACGTAACCGAATATGCCGAAAAGATCGGAGCGGATCAAGAGTGTTCCGTATCTGCCGTCTATAATCTGGATGACCTCATAAAGTGGGGGAAATATGGTGTTGAATGCCCGAATCAAATCATGAGTATATCGGAATTTGTAAATTATTTCGGGTATATCATTTATCCGGAAAATTATACGCTGGACGAGTATGAGCAGCTTTGCTTCGATGGATTTTACAGACTGGGAGTGAACACTTTGGATACCGGGGAAATACCGCTGGGAGTTGACGGGCTTCCGCTGGAGGGAGAGGAACCGGCATATTACGGAAAAAGTATGGAAGAGGCAGCTGTCATTACCGAAAAAATAGAAAGTACCAAACAGAGTGAGGTACAGCTTGAGGATCTTGCCTTTGCCTATATTATGGCACAGAATCCTCCGGGGATTGATGCGTTCCGTGAAGACGGCGTGATTAAGGTGAAGATTCCCATTCTGAACTGTCGTTATGCAACCGTGGATGGAGAAAAGCAGCTGATGCGCTACGCGGATAACTGGGTAGATTATCTTCGGCTTCAGAGCAACGTGGTGGCAACGATTGAATCCCTGGCAGGGCATTATGAAAGCTACCAGGTCTGTAACAGCGCTTACGAAGCGGGAAAAAGCAATGTGAAATATGCGGTGAGTATGATGACAGATGAGGGCATACGAACATATACCAATGTGCCGGAGCTGAAGGGCGCTTCAGAGGAGGAAGTGACAGAGATTTTTTCCGAGTACAGAAGATACCTGATCTATTACCCTGACAGCCTGATATTTATGGGAAATACCGTGATGAGCGAAGAGGAGATTTATGAATATATCAGTGCTTATGATTATGCTTATCCGGACACAACCCATATATGGCTGGGGGTGGATACAGGTTATACTGCCACAGATGCCTTTTATAATGCAAATACCGTGTACAACAGAATTGTGCCCAATATGGGCCGTTACTTTGCTTTGTTTGTCCTGTTGCTGGTTCTTTGGCTTGGCATTGGAATTTATCTGTCTGTCACAGCGGGAGTGGCGGTGACGGAAAACGGGGAGAAGGTTTGTTATCTGAAGCGGTTTGACCACATATGGACAGAAGCACTGGCTCTGTTGACAGTTGCTTTCGCCTTCGGCGGCCGATATGGCTTTCAGAGGCTGAACGATATTGCGGAAAATTCTGCGGTGGCCACAACGCAGGTGTTGGGAATTCAGCTGTCCAGAGTTTATCAATACGGGATGTTTGCAGTTTACGGAGTGTATTTAAGCTTTGTGATCGGTATTGTGTGGTACAGCTTTGTGCGCAGAATCAGATCCCGCAGTCTGTGGAAGGACAGTCTGCTGCATTATGTCTGGATTGGCATAGGAAAGGCAATCCGGTTTATATTATGCCACAGGAATTCTGTCATCAGCATATTGCTGCCCTACAATTTGTACCTGTTCATCAATCTGGCGGCCGTGATGATCGTGTACGGACTGCGGGAGAGAGAGATACCCGGAATCATCGTCATAGTGTGTATCGTACTTTTTGACGGCTTTATTGGCGTGGTGATATTCAGGCGTGGCGGAGAACAGAATGAAATCGTGGACGGCATCAATCGAATACGAAACGGCGAGGTGGATTACAAGCTGGATACAGGAAGTCTGCACGGTGCCAACAGGGAGCTGGCGGATGCGGTGAACAATATCGGCGAAGGCATCGGAAAAGCGGTAAAGACAAGTATGCGGGACGAACAGATGAAGACGGATCTGATCACCAATGTCTCCCATGACATCAAGACTCCCCTGACGTCCATTATAAATTATGTTGACCTTTTAAAGCGTATGGAGATAACGGAAGAGCAGGCAAGAGGATATATTGATATTCTTGACAGCAAGGCACAGCGTCTGAAACAGCTGACGGATGATCTGGTGGAGGCATCCAAGATTTCATCAGGAAACATTGAACTGGATATGGAAAAAGTAAATCTGACAGAGCTGCTGAATCAGGGTATCGGAGAGTTTTCCGAGAAACTGGAAGAAAGCAGATTACAGGTAGTCTTCGAGGAGAGCGGCGCACCGGCAGATATTTTGGCGGACAGCAGACGTATGTGGAGAGTGGTGGAAAATCTGCTCAACAACATCTGCAAATACGCGCTGGAGGGAACCAGGGTCTACTTTGATGTGAAGACGGAAAACGGGAGAGTCTGCGCATCCGTAAAAAATATCTCCAAGCAACAGATGAACATCAGTCCGGAGGAACTGACGGAAAGATTTATCCGTGGAGACCTGGCGAGAAGCACGGAAGGAAGCGGACTGGGATTGTCCATTGCCCAGAGTCTGACAAGAGTCCAGGGGGGAGAGTTCACGATATACCTGGATGGCGACCTGTTCAAAATAACGCTGGATTTTCCGTGCTACAACGAACAGGAAGATTAATCCGCATTCATGTCCACATCACGGCGTTCATTGTAAGCGTCCAGAATACTGTGCATTTTCTCCGTGGTCTCCATGACGTCGCTGAGAGAGGCAGCATGGTTCATAAAATCGATGAGAGATGCGATAAATTTGCTCATATCCGCCTCGATGAAATAAGGCCTTGTGTAAAGCTCAGGGGGCAGGCAGGTCAGATCCGTAGTGACTACCTTATCAAAATAACCCTGCTCATAAGCGGCATCAAATGCCTTCAGGCCATCGGTAAAAAGCCCGAAAGTGCAGCAGATAAATACGCGCCTTGCGTTTCGCATTTTTAACTGCTTTGCCGTGTCGATCATGCTTCCTCCTGAGGAAATCATATCGTCAATAATGATGACATCCTTGCCGTCTACATTGTCGCCCAAAAACTCATGGGCTACAATGGGATTTTTACCGCCCACAATGGTGGAGTAATCCCTGCGCTTGTAGAACATTCCGGTATCTACACCCAGAACGGTGGCAAAGTAGATGGCGCGATCCAGAGCACCCTCATCAGGGCTGATGACGATCAGATGATTCTTGTCCACGATCAGATCGTCCTCTGCGTTCAGCAGTGCTTTTATAAATTGGTCATGGGGAATGAAATTATCAAAGCCGTTTAAGGGGGTTGCATTCTGAACCCTTGGGTCATGGGCATCAAAGGTAATAAGATTGTGGATTCCCATGCTTTTCAGTTCCTTCAGAGCATAAGCACAGTCCAGAGATTCCCGGGCGTTTCTTTTGTGCTGCCTGCTCTCGTAGAGAAAAGGCATGATAACATTAATGCGGCGTGCCTTGCCGTTGCACGCTGAGATAACGCGCTTTAAATCCTGATAATGGTCATCAGGAGACATGTGATTGACGTAACCGTTCATATTGTAAGTGATGCTGTGATTGCAGACATCCACCAGCAGAAATAAGTCTTTACCGCGGATGCTTTCGTCCAGTATCGCCTTGGCCTCTCCCGTACCAAATCGGGGCGTTGATACATTCACGAGATAATTGCTTTCAATATACCCGTGGAATGCCGGATCGTTTTTTACTTTGTCATTGTGAATACTCTTTCGGAATTCCACCAGATAGTCATTAATTCTGCGTCCCATGCGCTCTGCGGAAGGCAGGGCGACAAGTTTTAAAGGAGCAACGGGCATTGCGTTTTCAAGCTTTTGTAAGTTGGGCATAGTTTTTTCTCCTCACACTAAATTTATATCATTATGCTAGTGACACGTCAAGAGAATGTTTGCTATAATATTACTTACAGTTCACACGTCAGCGGAGGCTGGAAAGGAAATTTCATGCAGAAGGCGCATATCGTTAAAAAAATTCTTCCGGGCAGTATTGCGGAAGAACTTGAAATAGAGCCGGGAGATAAGATATTATCCATAGACAACACGGAGATAGAGGATATTTTTGACTACCAGTTTCTCGTTCAGGATACCTATATTGAAGTGTTGGTGGAGAAGCCTGACGGCGAACAGTGGCTTCTGGAGGTGGACAAGGATTTCGGTGAAGATTTGGGGATAGAGTTCGAAAGCGGGCTCATGGACGAATACCGGCATTGTCATAACAAGTGCGTATTTTGTTTTATTGACCAGATGCCGCCCGGTATGCGGGAGAACCTGTATTTTAAGGATGACGATTCCCGGCTTTCTTTTCTTCAGGGGAATTATGTGACTCTGACTAATATGTCGGACCACGACGTCGACAGAATATGCAGATATCGCCTTTCTCCCATTAATATTTCTTTTCAGGCCATGAATCCGGAACTGCGGTGCAGAATGTTAAACAACCGTTTTGCAGGGGAGGCGCTGAAGAAGGTTGACACCCTTTTTCAGGCGGACATTCACATGAACGGGCAGATTGTTCTGTGCAAAGGATTAAATGACGGGAAAGAACTGAAATTCAGTATAGAACAGCTGATGAAATATATTCCCGTTCTTGAAAGCCTGTCGGTGGTGCCGGTAGGACTGACAAAATTCAGGGAGGGGCTGTATCCTCTGGAGCCGTTTGCGAAGGAGGATGCGGCGGAGGTCATTGACACCATCGAGGAATACCAGAAGGAATGCTTTGAGAAACACGGCATACATTTTGTACATGCCAGTGACGAGTGGTACATCCTGGCAGGGAGAGATGTGCCGGAGGAGGAGCGCTATGACGGCTATCTGCAGCTGGAGAACGGCGTGGGTATGCTGCGTCTGCTTTTGAATGAGTTTGATGAGGCTATGGAGCAGAGAAGGGAGCAGGACGGCTTTCCGTGCGGGTCTCTCTGCGGGGAACTGGCGCTGGCCACAGGACTTTTGGCGTATCCCTACATTCAGCGCATGGCGGACAAAATGGCGGAATGCTATCCGAATGTCAGGCTCCATGTGTATCCGATCACCAACTTTTTTTTCGGGGAGCAGATTACGGTCTCAGGTCTGATCACCGGGCAGGATCTGCGGCGGCAGCTGGAAGGGAAGGAGCTGGGAACAGCACTGCTTCTGCCGGAAAATATGGTGCGTGTGGATACGGGAATATTTTTGGATGATATTAGCGTAAAGGATATTGAAAAGGCTTTACAAGTTCCGGTGGATATTGTAAAATCAAGCGGATATGATTTTGTTGAGACAGTGCTGGCTCATACGGCAGTACAGGAGTAAACAGTATAGGATACAGAAAGTCCTGGATATAGAGGAAAGTGAGGAAGGGCATGGCGAAGAAGACGGCAAAGCCTATTGTTGCGGTGGTTGGACGTCCGAACGTGGGGAAATCGACCCTGTTCAATGCGCTGGCAGGGGAAAGAATATCTATCGTGAAGGACACACCGGGCATTACAAGAGACCGAATCTATGCGGATGTCAGCTGGCTGGACAGAAACTTTACACTGATAGACACAGGAGGCATTGAGCCGGACAGCAAAGATGTGATTTTATCCCAGATGCGCACTCAGGCCCAGATTGCCATAGATACGGCAGATGTGATTCTCTTCTTGGTGGATGTACAGCAGGGGCTGGTGGATGCGGACTCCAAGGTGGCGGATATGCTGCGTCGTTCACACAAGCCGGTTCTGCTGGTGGTGAATAAGGTGGACAGCCAGGATAAATATATGGCGGATGTCTATGAGTTTTATAACCTCGGCATCGGCGAGCCATATCCCATTTCCGCGGCCAACAAGCTTGGCCTGGGCGATCTGCTGGATGAGGTGATTGCCCTGTTCCCGGAGGGGGAAGAGGAAGAGGAAGAGGATGAAAGGCCCAGGGTTGCCATTGTGGGCAAACCGAATGTGGGGAAGTCCTCACTGATCAATAAACTGCTGGGGGAGGAACGTCTCATCGTGTCCGACATAGCAGGTACTACCAGAGACGCGGTAGACACGGAAATTACTCATAACGGAAGAGAGTATGTGTTTATCGACACGGCGGGGCTGCGGCGCAAGAGCAAGGTTAAGGAAGAACTGGAGCGGTACATGATCGTGCGCACGGTAAGCGCCGTGGAGCGGGCGGAAATTGTGGTGTTGGTAATTGATGCCGTGGAGGGGGTGACTGAGCAGGATGCGAAGATTGCCGGGATTGCGCATGAGAGAGGAAAGGCCGTCATCATTGTGGTGAATAAGTGGGATGCACTGGAGAAGGATGACAAGACCATCTACCGCATGACGGAAAAGGTGCGCAATACCCTGTCCTACATGCCCTACGCGGAAATCCTGTTTGTGTCGGCAAAGACGGGACAGCGTCTGGAACGCCTGTTTGATACCATTGATATAGTGAGTGAAAACCATGCCATGCGTGTGGCAACCGGCGTGCTCAATGAGATCATGTCGGAGGCAGTGGCTATGCAGCAGCCACCTTCCGATAAGGGAAAGAGGCTTCGTCTTTATTATATTACCCAGGTGGCGGTAAAGCCGCCTACCTTTGTTATTTTTGTCAACAGTAAGGAATTGATGCACTTTTCCTATACAAGATATATTGAAAACCAGATTCGCGAGACCTTTGGCTTCAAGGGAACGCCACTCCGGTTCATCATAAGAGAGAGAAACGAAAAGGAGCAGTAGGGCAAATGATAAGGATCATATGTTTAGCAATCGGATATGTGTTCGGATTGTTTCAGACGGCATATTTTTATGGAAAAGCCCATGGAATTGACATCAGAGAGCACGGAAGCGGCAATGCGGGAACCACCAACACGCTGCGGGTGCTGGGAACGAAAGCCGGACTTATCGTCTTTGCGGGCGACTGCCTGAAATGCATGGCGGCGGTATGGCTGGTGCGTCTGATATTCAGAAATACCCATCATGACATCATCTATCTGCTGTGTCTGTATACCGGCGCGGGAGCGATTTTGGGACATAACTATCCCTTTTACCTGAATTTCAAGGGAGGCAAGGGAATTGCCGCAACGGCGGGCATGGTTCTTTCCTTTCATCCATGGTTTATCATTACGGGAGTGCTGTTGTTTTTTGTACCTTTTTTTACGCTGCACTATGTGTCGCTGGGTTCCCTGCTGGTTTATGCGGGACTGATGATACAGCTTGTGGTGGTTGGGCAGAACGGCTGGCTGTTTCAGGAAATGACCCAGGGGCAGCTTATCGAGATGTACATAGTGTTTGGCTGTCTGCTGGTCATGGCATACTGGAAGCACAGAGAGAATATCAAAAGGCTGCTTCACGGAAACGAGAGGAAGACTTATTTATCCAAAAAGAATCAGGTGGAGACACCTGATTCCGGCAGGGAAAAGAAGTGAGAGAAGTAAAGTGAAAGAAGGCATGAAGATGCCGGGAAAGAGGCGTTATGGCGAAGGTTAGCATATTAGGCGGAGGAAGCTGGGGTATTGCTCTGGCGGTACTGCTGCATAAGAACGGACACAAGGTTACGGTGTGGTCTGCACTGGAAACTGAAATTGAGATGTTGAAGGAAAATCATGAGCATAAGATGCTTCCCGGCGTTAAGCTGCCGGAGGATACCCTGTTTACTATGGATGACCGGGAGGCGGTGGAAGGGCAGGATCTGCTGGTAATGGCGGTGGCAAGCTCTTTTACCAGGAAAACCGCAAACCGTCTTGCTAAAATGGTGGTTCCCGGGCAGAAAATTCTGAATGTGGCCAAGGGCATCGAGGAAGAAAGCCTGATGACACTTTCGGAGATTATCGAACAGGAGGTTCCCCAGGCAGATGTGGCGGTGCTGTCCGGTCCCTCCCACGCGGAGGAAGTGGGGCGGGGAATTCCCACCACTATTGTGGTAGGTGCAAAATCCAGGGCCACGGCGGAATATATTCAGAATCTGTTTATGAACGAAGTCTTCCGGGTCTACATCAGTCCGGATATTCTGGGCATGGAGCTTGGCGGCGCCCTGAAAAACGTAGTTGCCCTTGCCGCCGGAATAGCAGATGGCCTGGGCTACGGGGACAATACCAAGGCGGCACTGATTACCAGAGGGATTACGGAGATAGCCCGGCTGGGTACTGCCATGGGCGGCAGGTTTGAGACCTTCTGCGGGCTCACCGGGATTGGGGATCTGATCGTGACCTGTGCCAGCATGCACTCCAGAAACCGCCGGGCAGGTATACTGATAGGGCAGGGCAAGACTATGGAGGAGGCCATGGCAGAGGTGCAGATGGTGGTGGAAGGTGTCTACTCCGCTAAGGCAGCTATGGGACTGGCAAAAAAATATGACGTACAGCTTCCCATTATTGAGCAGGTAAATGCTATACTCTTTGAGGGCAAGAGCGCAGACAGCGCGGTGAAAGAACTGATGCTGCGGGATAAAAAGGTGGAGGTCCCCGCCTTCCCGTGGGAGTGAAAAGCTTACCAGGCGCCGTCTGCCGTTAACGGTAGACGGCGTCGATGATTTCCCGGGCCATCAGGGGCTTGTTCATGGTGTAGATGTGGATGTTATCCACGCCGTTTTCACGCAGATCCCGAATCTGGCGGATTGCATAATCGATTCCGGCCCTGCGCATCTCTTCCGGATTATCGCCATATGCGGCGATGATGTCCGCCAGCGCCTTTGGCACGCTGGATCCTGCAAGTGTGATGGTGGTTCCAATCTGCTTTGCGGAAGTGATTGGCATGATGCCTGCGCAGATGGGAATAGTAATCCCTTTTTTTGAAGCCTTTTCCAGAAAAGAATAGTAAAAATCGTTGTCAAAAAACAGCTGGCTGATGAGGAATTCCGCACCGGCCTCCTGTTTTTTCTTCAGATTATTTAAATCGGATTCCATGCTGAATGCCTCAAAGTGCTTTTCCGGATAGCATGCCCCGGCCATGTGCAGCTCTGTATGTTCGCAAAGAAACTGCATCATGTCGCTGGCGTGGGCGAAATCCCGGGATTGAAACTGCTCATCGCTCATGTCTCTGGGCCGGTCACCCCGCAGTGCAAGCACGTGTTTCACATGGTTTTCCTGTAATGCCCGGGCTACCTCCAGAAGATTCTCCTTTTTGCTGCCCACACAGGTCATATGAGCAACGGCATCCAGCTTCAGTGTGTTTTGGATGTAGGAGGCAATCTCCACTGTCTTACCGGAGCGGCTGCCACCGGCGCCGTAAGTTACACTGATGAAATCAGGTTTTAGTTCTCCCAGTGCATCCAGCACCTCGAATGCCTTCTCGAATTCGCCGTCCTTTTTTGGCGGGAATACCTCAAAAGAGAGAGTACGCTTGCTTTCAAACATGTTCTGAATCATAGGATAATCCTTTCTGCGAAATTTATTTACAGTAATATGTGTAATTGATGCCGTCTATTTTAAAAGAAATTACCATGCTTTCACCGCCGGCGGCCACCTCCTCGGGAATCGGGAACAAATAGTGGACATATTCCGTACTCAACGGTATCAACTGGACGGCACCGGCATTTTCAAACATGCTCCGGCCGTTTATTTCCACTTTGGCAGCACCCTGATAGTGGGTTTCCCCCACAGTCAGTTTGGCGGAGATAGCTTTATCTCCGCGGATCTGCTGGCCGGACATATTTTTGTAAGCCAAACAAAAATTCACATATGTTTCTCCCGGATTAGCGGGATAATGAATGTATGCAGCACCCGGATTCGACGGGATCACGTCATTTGTGATTTCAGAGAAGTCCACATAAAATTCGGAATTGGCCGATGCTGTCAATTCGCCGTCCTCAATGATCTCAGCCGTCCTGCCGGCAGATTTGCTGTTTTCACTGTCGGAAACGGAACCCTTGACACCTTCCCGCACAATAATCCGATAGTCATTGTCGCAGAGAGAGATGTTGAGTTCCAGCATTCGGTCACTGTCCCGTACCTCCTCCGGCGCAGGAAAAAGATAGTGCAGATACACCGTATCTGCCGGTTTCACTTTGTTATAGTATATGGAAGTCAGAAAGCGCTGCTCACCTTCTTCTATCTTAGGAGAACCGGCATATTCGTATGCACCGGAATATAGCAGCACGCCGTCTATAGTGTCATTGACTATATAAATTTCATCTCCGATATTTTTGCAGGAAACGCAGAAATCCACATATACCTTGCCTGCTTCCGCCTTATAAAAAAGCTCCGGATCTTCTGTGATATTGATATATTCTATATGGAACTCTAATTTATCCTCATTATCATCAATGGTGATGGTGTCACCTTCCGCGATAACCGGAGCGGGATTTTCCTCTGTCTGGGATGAACTGTCCCCGGCGGCAGAGCGATTGGCACAGCCTGAAAGTGAAATGGTAAGTATTGCACTGAGCATCAATGCCGGCAAGAGGTATTTCTTCATAATTTTGACTCCCTTTTTGGTGTGTATATCTGCTTTGCAGCATGGTTATTTTACCATTTTAAAGTTGTGTTTACAAGATAATTTTACCAGTGTATAATGGCTATTGAATTGTATTAACGCAGGAGAGGCGGGCAATGAATCAAAAGAAAATTGATTTCATGGCGGTCGTGGGCGGCATCATTATATTGGTACTGGCGGTTATGGCAATCGTGCTGCCTGATTTTTCAAGGGAATGGCAGGAAAAAAATGAGGCGGAAGCGGCTGCAGAGGCAGAAATGGCAAAACTTCTGGAGCGGCGTGATGGCATTGCGGAGCACATTGAGGTTGCGGACGAGAGTGCGCAGGGGGAGAGGGACAATACTAAGCTCCGGAATGTGACGTATTATTCTTATGATTCCCAGGGACGACGTACTGCCATGGACAGATATGATTCCGACGGGAATCTTTTTAAGTATGAGCATTACACTTATGACCAACAGGGCAACCGCATTCTGGAGCAGTCGGAATCGCCGGGCTTAAGCTGGGAGACCTACAAGGAGGTCCGTCTTACTTATGATGAGGAGAACCGGCTGACTTTGGAACAAAATTATGATGGTGATGTGCTGAGCAGCGAATATTATCTTCGGTATATGCCGGATGGCAGCACTTCCTCAGTGGTGCAGAACTACGATAAAGACGGACAGAAGAGTTCCTGGTCTGCTACGGTTTTTAACGGGAATGGCGACCCGGTATCAGAGTATCATTATGATGCGGAAGGGCAGGTGACAAGTTGTTACAAGTACCGTTATGATGAGGAAGGGCGGCAGGTTTATTTTATCTGCTACAATAGGGGAGACGAGACTACCAAACCCTTAAGGGAAGTTATCACGGAGTACGGGGAGGATCAGGCGGTAAGGATTTCATACGAGCCTCTGGGACATCTCAACTCGGTGCATTATGTAGTCACTGACGAAAATACCAAAACAGAGATGTATTATCTGGCTGGTTACAGCGGAGGAAGCGGCGGTGACGGAATTTACATTCTTGGTCAGGAGGAACCCAAATGGAACAGCGAATTGAAATTCTGGGAGGGACTCTGGAAGACCTGTAACGGGGATGATCAGATTTCAAGCTTACACTGCAGCTATGACAGGATACATTCCTATACCGCCTGTTGGTATGAGGCCGGGAACAAGGTCAGAGAACTGGAGTGTTCGGTGGACGGAGGAATCTGTATCACAACCATGAATCGGTATGTATACAATGAAGACGGCTCGCTGGCCGAATGTTACGAATACGGTTTTTCCGGGGAGAGTCTGGAGGAAGAACTGCAGGACGGCACCCGAATACGGCTGGATTATGAGGGGAGTAAGCTGAAGAGACTGCTCTGCACCGGTGCCGATGGCATTGTTCTCCGAGAGATTACTTTTGACACGGAAGTGGGCAGGGGCGGTAATATTGAGGAGTGGTATGAGCCCCTGAAGGAGCAGATGTGGGCAGAGGCTCTGATTCCCACAGAGGACGGAATCGTTCCGGCGGATCAGGCCGGCCGGGAGGATTATGCCGCCGGAGAAGAGCCGGAAGAAGGCCCGGACCGGGGAGAATCCATTGAAGGGATCAGTCTTCCCTGTTATTATGAGGTGGAGAAGAGTGACAGCCTGTGGAAAATTGCCGGGCGCATCTATGGAGATCCTTATCAGTTTGTGATCGTTTACAGGGCGAACAAAGCGGTCATCGGCCCGGACTGGAACTTTATTCCTGAAGGCATGGTGCTTTATCTGCCGGAGCCGGATGCACTATAGCCGGTCGGAGCATAAGCGAACTTGTTCGCTTTGGAATTGATGGAGGTTGGAATGAATATATGGGAGATTCTCGGAATCCCGCCGACAACAGATATAGTTACGATCAAAAAGGCCTATGCGGACAGGGCAAAGGAGTGGCACCCGGAAGAACACCCGGAGGAATTCAAGCACCTGCGGAATGCATATCAGACAGCGGTCAAATGGGCCAAGAGCGGCGGGGGAGAAAAAGCGGGAGTAAGTGTGGAACCGCCGCCGGCGAAGCGGGCAGAGCCACAACAGCAGAAGCCGCATTCTGAGGAGCAGGCGGAAGAGGAAGAGCCCCAGCCTGAATTTTCTTATGATGATGTCTCCTCATATTATCAGATTGAGCTTGCAGAAGATTTTTTCAAAGAATTTTACTGGATTGCCTGGAATCCCTATCTGCAAAACAGAAAAGCGGTCTGGCACTATTTTCTGTTCCGACCGGACTATGATGACTTGTATTGTCATGAAGGTTTTCGGCAGAAGCTTCTTCAGGAAATCTGTGCTGTTCCCGGGTGGCATGGAGAAACCCTGGACTACTTTGAGTGGTGGAAGGATATCTGTTGGGAGCCAAAACGGAAGGGCCAAAGAGATGACAGCGGGATGAAGACCGGAAGCAGACTGTGGAACAGGAAGAAGTGGCGGAGCAGATTTACCTGTTTTATGCCGGAGCATGTGGTGTCACAGGAGCAACGACAGGAACATTATGCGATTCTGCAAATATTGAAGGACCGCGGCCTGGATGGAAGTCTGTTGAATGTAGCCTCCGCTGATGCCTACTTAAAATATTACAGAGCATTTGCGAAGGATAACGAAGAATGGCTGGAGATTCAGCGAAGGTTCAACTGCAGGAAACGGTTGAAGTATTGGATAATGTTTGGGGCTTTATTGATATTTCTCACCATTATACTGATTCTGGTGTTAGTGGTAAGGCCGGCGATGAACGCAGAAAAGAAAGAGAAACTGCAGGAGCAGAGAAAACTGGAAGAAACAATCCTGCGGGAGGAGCAGGAGAGCCGGGAGCAGGAGGAATGGCGTCAGGAGCTGGATGAACGTTTTGAAAATATACAGGAGCAGTACCGGGATTGGATGGAGCAGTAACCCCTGGCTTTCATGTATGGTATTGAAACCGGCTGCAGGGGACAGGTAACAGTTCAGAGACTAAGGGATGGATAAGGAGAAAACGGAATGGCAATTATCGGAATTGATCTGGGGACGACTAACAGCCTGGCGGCAGTTTACCGAGAGGCAAAAGTGGAACTCATCCCCAATTCACTGGGGGAATTTCTGACCCCATCCGTGGTGAGCATCGGTGAGGACGGGCAGATATATGTGGGGAAGATTGCAAAAGAAATGCTGATTACCCGGCCGGAGTGCACCTTTCAGGAGTTCAAGCGGAATATGGGAACGGATTATGTCTACAGGGCTCATGGCAGGGAATACCGGGCGGAGGAACTGTCCGCGCTTGTGCTGCGCAGTTTGAAAGAGGATGCAGAGCGCTTTCTGGGAGAACCGGTGAGCGAGGCGGTCATCAGCGTACCCGCTTATTTCAATGATGACAAGCGCTGTGCCACAAAAAATGCGGGAGCACTGGCGGGGCTTGTGGTGGAGAGGCTGATCAACGAGCCATCCGCCGTGGCGTTGAAACATCATATGGAAAATGAGGAGATGGAGAACTTTCTCATTTTTGACTTTGGCGGAGGCACTCTGGATGTGTCCATGGTGGAGGCCTTTGACAATATGGTGGAAATCCGGGCGGTATCAGGAGATAATTACCTGGGCGGAAAGGATTTTAACGAGTTGATAGCGGAACGATTTTACAGTGAAAACGGACTGGAAAAGACGCGTTTTTCTCCGGAGGAGCAGGGGATAGTACTGCAGGAGGCGGAGCAGCTGAAGAGGATGCTGAGTCGTCGGAATCAGGTCGACCGGACTTTTAAACTGGGGGAAAACGAGTACACTATGGAGATGAGCAATCAGCAGTTGATCCACATTTCCGCAGAGCTTTTCAAACGTATGACAGGTCCCGTAAAGAGAGTGCTTAATGACAGCGGTATGACATGGGAAGAGATTGACCGGGTCATTCTGGCCGGAGGTTCATCCAAAATGCCCGTGGTGCGCCAGTACATTCAGAGCATTGCGGAAGCTCCTGTGGTGGTGGACAACCAGCCGGACGAGAGCATTGCGCTTGGTGTGGGACTGGCGGCGGCAATCAAGGCCAGGACTGGAGAAATCCGGGATATGGTTCTGACTGATATCTGTCCTTTTTCTCTCGGAATGGAACTGTACGATGGTACGTTCTCACCTATCATTGAGCGCAATGACACTCTGCCCTGCAGCCGAAGCCGGATTTACTCCACAGCCAGAGATTTCCAGGATGCCATGGAGTTCAGAATTTATCAGGGGGAGAGTATGATGGTTAAGGATAATCTGCTGCTGGGTACCTTAGAGATAGATGATCTGCCAAGGCAGCGGGCGGGAGAGGTAAGCGCCGTGGCTACGTTCCTTTATGATATTAACGGAATTTTGGATATTCATGTGGACAGGCCGGGAAAATCAGTTCACAAGGTGATCATGAACAGGAATATAGGACTGAGCGAGGAGCAGCTGGAGGAGAAATTAAAAGAGCTGAACCACATGGCCATGTATCCCAAGGGAAAAGAGAGGGACCGTCTGCTGATAGAGCGGGCCCGGCGGGTATACATGGAGAGTACCGGCCAGGTGCGGGAGGATCTGGAACGGGAAATCCGGCAGTATGAATACCTGCTTTCACATGGAAAGGAAAAGGATATACGCCAGGGTTTTGTGCGTCTGCTGCTCTATCTGGAGTCTCTGGAGCAGAATCAGGTGACATTTGAGGAATTCCGTGAGGATTTCTTTCAGGAGGCTGACGGGAATTTCGAAGAGTAGGCAGGGAAGATATATGGATTTTAAAGCAATTTTGCAGACAGGCGAATATGAATTTATCAGGCAGAACGAACGCCTCGGCGATAGGATCATGCTTCTGGGAGTCGGCGGAAGTTATGCCTATGGAACCAATCAGGAAGGCAGCGATATTGATTTTCGGGGTGTGACACTTCAGATGCCATCCGATCTGATCGGGCTGACGGAATTTGAACAGTATGAAGACGACAGGACGGATACGGTCATATACGGATTCAATAAGCTGGTAAAACTTCTGCTGGAATGTAATCCGAATACTTGTGAAATGCTGGGGTTGGAGGAGGAACAATACCTGATCAGGTCGAAGCTGGGGCAGGAGCTTATTGATAACAGCAGAATGTTTCTGTCAAAACGGGCGATCAAGTCTTTTGGGGGCTATGCTGACGCGCAGCTGCGCCGTTTGCAGAACGCTATTGCCAGAGATACACTTCCGCAGAGCGACAGAGAAAAGCATATTCTGAAATCCGTGTTAAATGCGCTGGAGGATTTCAACAGGAGATATTCAGGGAAAAAATCGGGAAGTATACGGATTTATATTGATAAGGCAGAGAATCCCGAGTTGGATACGGAGATATTTGTGGATGCGGATTACCGGCATTTCCCGCTCCGGGATTATAATGATCTCTGGGGAACCATGCGGACGGTGGTGCGAGATTATGACAAGATCGGAAAACGCAATAAAAAGAAGGATGATAACCATCTGAATAAACATGCAATGCACCTGATCCGATTGTTTATGATGGCCATAGATATTCTGGAAAAGGGGGAGGTGATCACGCACAGGACGAATGAGCTGCCTGTGCTGCTGGCAATACGCAGAGGGGACTATATGCTTG
>CAMWJV010000053.1 GCA_947174665.1 uncultured Lachnospiraceae bacterium | reverse complement strand
CACCATCACAATGGTAAAGCCGTATTCCTTTTGCAGCCTGCATATATAGTCAAGCACCTGCCGTCCCGTCTGCTCATCCAGTGCGCCCGTGGGCTCATCCAGGAACAAAACCTTCGGCTTTTTCGCAAGGGCCCGTGCCACGGAAACCCGCTGCTGTTCACCGCCTGACAGCTCGCTTGGATACTTATGCAGCTTCTCTCCAAGCCCAACCGCCTTCAGCACTGCCTCATAATCTCTGTTCCCCGCCAGGTCTGCGCCCATCTTCACATTCTTTTCCACGCTCATGTTCGGCAGCAGATAATACTGCTGAAAAATGTAACCCACGTTTTCCCTGCGGAATTCCGTCAGATCCTTGTCGGAAAGCGCCGCAATATCCCTTCCGTCATACATCACGCTGCCGCTGTCCGGATATTCCAGCCCCGAGATCACGTTTAAAAACGTGGATTTTCCTGAGCCGGACGCTCCGAGGATCACCGCAAAATCTCCGTCCTTAATCTCAAGACTGATACCTTTTAATACCTCAAACCTGCTTTCATCGGTTCCGTAAAACTTATGTATTCCCTTCACCTCAATCATTCTCATTACCTGCTTTCATGTTTTTTAAAAGACCTATGAATACATCTGTCATCATTCCGCTGATTTCCTCACCCGTGAAACGGCACATTCCGGTGGCGTAAAGTGTGGCTATGCCATGTGTATATATCCAGAGATGACGATACAATCTTTCGGCGCAAGCCTCATCCAGTCCGTAGCCATTACGGACGGACAGCAGAATCTGCTCATAATTCTCATCAATCAAGGGAAGCACGTTTGACAGGTCAGGCACATGCTTATGCTCCGTCATAAAGAGAAGCTGAAACAGCTTCGGTTCTTTGATTGCGAACAGGATATATTGAGTTCCCACCCCTTTAAAGGCCGGATTTTCCGACAGACCCCTGCGAATGTACTCCCTGTATAGGGTTTTTGCGGCATCGATTACAGCCTGCTGTACTTCTTCCATACTTTGGAACACCGTAAAAACAGGCCGCGCCGAACTGCCCAGCTTCGCTCCCAATGTTCTTGATGTCAGGGCACCGGAGCCCTCTGCTCTTACAATTTCAAGCGCTGCTTCCACAATCTCTTCTCTTGAAAATTTTGCCTTTGGCGGCATATCATCATCCTCCTCAAACTCCTGTCACCTGCCTTAAAATTTCTTCTTTGCATTGCTCTTTCTGAATCAGCATTTTAAAACACTTGATTTAAATCAATTGTTTTAAATCAAGTGTTTTAATTGTAATGCACATATATCGAAATGTCAAGCTTTGATTTCTACTTTCTCTCATCCAGGTACAACTGTGCACTCTAATTGATGACTCCGCTTACCTCCTCTGCGCTCTTTCCGATGATTCGTTCAACCTGTACATTAGCTTTTTTGCCATTTGATTTTGCAGACGCTCCGGACCATGATAAAATATCACGGAAAAATATTGTACAGCAGGAGGAGCAGCCAGAATATGTGGAAATTTGCCGGTAAAAATGCAGCGGGCAGGAAAACGTTTGAAAAAGATAAAACCGAAAGCCGTGCGGAGAAGGTTCCTCTTCAATTTAAAGATGAAACCAAATCTCAGGATCTTTCCTACGAAGACATGAGGATATATTACAGCCCGCCATCTCCAAACCGTTCTTCATCACCGAAATCTTCACCGAATCAGGAGGTTATTCAGCGAAAACAGACTACTCCGCTCAATGACCGTTTTCAGGAACAGGGCATCAACACCGGCGATCTTGGGCCGGACGTCGCAAGACTTGTGAAAGCCTATGATGATCTTCCGAACAGTGCTGATACAGGTGATCTTCAAATAAATTACCTGCGCATGATATTGGACACGCTAAGCGCAAGTCTGCACATCAATACAGGAAATCCTCAGATGGAGACAGCAATGCGGATTCTGCAGGACGAACTGAATTTTGTCAATGCACAGATACCCAGACTTGACAGTTGCCCTCTTACACCGCCCGACAATCCATGGAAGCATATGGACAGTTCGCCGTTACTCAGAACAATTGCAGCGATAGCAGATGAAGAATCACGAGGAAACCGGATGAGCACACCATCTGTGGAGCCTGTTACAGGTATACCATCTCCGGAAAACTTCTCGGCATTCGATATGATTTGCACTTTGAGCGATCATCATATAAAACAGCTTACGTCACCGGACAGGCTGCAATCGAAGGAAGAGTTTTATAAAACCTTTTTTATAATTAAAGAAAAGCTCTCGCGAGAAGGGATGCTGAGCCACTATACACATAATCCCAATTTAAACGTGTTGCATTCCACCGATCATCTGAAAGCCAATCGTATTCTGGAAAGGGAAAAGCTGTCGAAATCAGATACAGTCAGCGAAGGAGAAATCGTGTCAAAAAGCCAGAATGTGGACACGGATATTTTCCGCAACACAGGATTTGTGTTTTTCTTCCTGGAAAGAGCCGGTTCGACTCATCGCCCAAAAACGGATTTCGGAAAATACCGATATACGGTCCGTCTGGCGGATAATTCGGATATCCTGAACGATGCCTGGGCAATATTTCACGATATGGCAGGACTGTCATCCTCCGATAGAGCTATCCGGAAGGAATCTCCGGTACAGCGGATTATCGAATCTCTCTTCACCCTTGAGGATGCAATAAACTGGTTTGAGCATTTCAACTTGCATCCGAGTCCGTTTCTGACTTCGGATAAAAACCTGTTCAGCATACTGTCTATGTTTCTTCCCTCAGCGAATCAGCGGTTTGCTCTCCGGACTTCGGACAATAGAACGTATTATACCGGAATTAAGGAGCACCTGTCAGGAAATTTTCTTCAGGGCGAGAGCATTATCGACGGTATTGCATTGAGGATAACCCATGAACTCATGACTCTTCAGAATTGCAGCGAGGCAGAATTCAATGTTCTCATGAGTGATGATAATGCCTTCTGGGAATATGTCTCAGGCATGGTTCATGATCTGCAGGTCATGATCCCCCATGATGTTCTGCCGTCACAATGCGATTTTCAGGAAGGCGGCAGGATATCAGCGAAACCCGTTACAGCGGAAAAAACCGAACTGCGGCACATTTCCGGACAGGATGCAGTTGGCAGTGGAATCCTGCGAGCCAGCGCAAACAATTGCTTTTTTGACGCCATGTTTCCAATCATGGAGAATGAAAGAGGCCAAGAAACTGCAAATTCCAATGATCTGCGCGCACTTTTTATTCAGCGCCAGTGTAAACGTGGATTGAACCCTTTACCTGTGGATGCTCCGATAGAATATCAGCATGTACAGCAATTCGCGGATATATTTAATGTTTTCATAACGGTGTTGACAGAGACCCCTGATCATGATACGGTCCTGATCGACTTTATGCCTCAGCATGGAAGCCCTGCAAATCACTATTATATCCGATATCTTCCTCCGAAATTGCCGGATGGGATCGGCCATTATACCAATCTCTGACCTCTCCTTGTCCTCTCCGGAAACCGTATGCAAGAAAAGGAGGACACATATTCCGTATATTATCGGATGGGATTTCCCGCAGGTATCCCAGGAGCAGAGAAATCTGATATCATTCCTAACGAGGATTGCCCCCTACAGCAGACCTTCGGCTTTTGCACGGATTGCGAAAAACTCCCGAAATGTTTGCGGTTCGTCCGCTATCGTTTCTTTCATCAGTTCCAGTCTCCTTTTGCCGATTCGTCTGTCAAGCACGGCAAATATCCTGACAATCAGATCATCACTTTTCAGGCTTTCCTCTATGCTCTGATTATCAAATTTATTAAACGCTTCATAAAAGCAGTACTCATCAAAAATGCCCAGTTTTAAAGCCGTGTCATCCATATAAGCCATTTCTGTACTCATTCGTTTATCATATTTTTCGTCTCGGGGGAATAAATCAGCTTTCACCCAATTATTCCAGTAGCATCCACTGATGATCTCCTGTCCGTCATATCTTATCGCAGCCCTTCCATGATGATCGGGACTTCTGCTGTACGACGTCACATAGTACTGAATGTGTCCACGCAGGCTTTGTGCCAGATATTCAGTTTCCAGTTTTTTTCTGATTCCGCTCCATGTTGGCATTTATATGTTCTCCGAGGCAGCTTTGATGCTGCCAAACAATACTTTCAATGATTTCACCAGAAATCCTTCACTGCTTTTCAGGAGTATCTCAATATTCTGATTAGCAGGATTTAATTCTACCAGCAAATCTCGCAAATGACATGACGGAACATCCGGCGTGGCATCCTCCCACATACATACCATATATCGGATCTCTGTATCACCGTTTTCCGTAAGAGCCCTCACAAAAGCAATTTCGTCTTCAACACTGCCGGACATCACATTGCGATTGGCAAAAGAGAACATGTTCCCCTTAGAAGTCAATACAACAACAGCCTGTTCTGCAGACGGATCAGCTTTCAGGAGTTTCTCGGCTTCTTTTAACAAATTTTTATAAAGTAAATTTATAGATGCACTTTTCAAACTCGCCCTCATCACGCATGTCATTCCCTTCCGGAAGCTCTACTACTTCCAGCAATTTGCCTCCTACATATTCACAGGTTTTTTTCGATGCATAGTTGTCCGGGTTACAGGTTATGTATAAATATTCCATATCATGCTTTCTGGCAAGTTGAAATAATAACAGGCATGCTTTACCTGCAAAATGATGTCCTCTATATTCCGGAAAAACCCTATATCCGATGTGTCCGCCATAATAAAGATTGTCATTGTATCCGATTCTCAGGTCACACGTGCCCATTCTGGTTCCGCTGAGATCGCAGATAAAAAAATGATATGCGGGAACCCAATTTTTTTCTTCGTCCCCATCCTGTGTTTTCTCCAGAATTAATTGTATTTCATCATTCTTTAAAAATTCAGTATCCAGAAACATATCTCTTCACTCCTTCAGATTATACTGTTATCGTAACGGCTAAATTATATCAACCCTGTACTCTTCATCAATTAAAATATATTCTGCTCCGTACCTTTTGCACTGCTCCAGCATCAGTGCATTATCCCTGCGCACCACCTCTATGGTACAGTCTTCATCATCACCGCGATCTTCAATGACACTCGCAAACCTCCGGATGTCATCGAAATGATCTTCAATATACTTGTCACTCATAACCAGGCAGTAAAATCGAATCTCGTCCAGATATTCCTTTTCAAAATCCTTCGCCCAGTCGAAAGGTATATAGCATCCCTCTACAACCAGATTTTGTTTGTTCTCAATGGCAGTTTTGATCATTTCACGCACAATGGGCCATAAATAATCCGTCAGTAACCTGTCGTCACTCAATGGAGTAATTGTCGTATTGCCACTGCGTATAAGCCCCATTTTTAAATGGTCTATGGAGAGATACGGATATTTATTTTTTTCAAGAAGTTTTTGTGCAAGAGCTGTCTTACCTGTATGAGATGCGCCTGTTATTAAAATAATCATTCATGAATCTCCTTTATCTGCTCCTGAAAAGCCTTTATACAGCATTGCTCCCTGGAATGATCTAAAACGGCGTGGAACACAGAACCAAAATACTGTCCCATTCCTTCTTCCAGCAGTTCTCTCCACCAGGCTGCCACCTCCCCGGGGTCATTTCGGAATACGCCGCACCCATAGGCTCCAAGTACCAGATGCTTTGCTTTCTGTTCGGCAAAAATTCCCAGCGCCAGCTTCATCCTCCGGCGCATCACTCTTTTGGCTTCCTCAGCATTTTCCCCCTTTAATATCACCTGGCCCATATTGACTGCCGGCAAGGTCAGCACGGAAGCTTTTACGGGCATCTCTGTCAACCGGAATGCTCCGTCACGGAAAAATACTACTTCCGGAGAATAAATTCCATAATCCAGATACATCATAGATCGATGAGCCCGATTTTCTTTGTAATATTCTTCATGGGCCGTCAATGTTGGGTAGAGAGTGCCGGAAACTGTCAGGCTCTCCTCCTGGGCTTTTGCTCCGTTCAGGAAACCGCCTCCCGGATTCTTTGCACTTGCAAAGTTCAATACGCCTATATCCGTTTTCCCTTCTTCTGCAAACAGGCGGATAGCATCTACCGTGGAAATATTATCAACTCTTGTCTCCGGCTGGCTGCAGTTTGCGCATACGCTGTATTTTTCAAGTATTTTATCTCCCTCCGCAGGGGAAATCAAAGTACTTCGCCTGATGGACTGCTCCATGTCCTCCTTTATCATGATCTGCCTTTTCTCTGCTTTTTGTCCCGTTTCATTTTTTATTTCCGGCTCATAGTATCCCTGTTTCATAATCTCCAGGGTTTCCTGTGCCATTGCTTTTCTATCCATACTTTCCTGCTCACTTTCTTTTATTTGTATCGTGTTCTTTGATTCTACAAAATCCTTATAATCTGTTCATATAAGCAGCTGCTTCTCTCCCAATGGAAAGTTTTGTTTTGGTGCATGTGACCAAAAAGCCAATGCTTATAATCGACAGTCTGCTTAATCTCCTGCAAATAATCTGTCAATCTGTCACTTTGATACGATCCGAAACCGCCATCCATTTGTTTGAGTAATGAAGTATAAGGACTATGAGTGATAATGTAGTCTACCTTATTATTATTCTTTATGAGATTAATGAATCCTTCTTTCATCTCTTCCTCATTAGGAAGTTCTCTTTCCCACCAGCTTACATGATTGATCCTGTATAAGGCAAATGGGTTTCTATCCAGCCTTTTCTTCTTTTCTTTGAAGTCCGGCGCATCCGGTTCCAGGATACCGGCAGATATATCATGACTGCTTGCACCGCCGAAAGCAAAGAATGAGTTATTTTCAATAAGAAATATCTGCCCCCGCATAAGATGAATAACTGACGGTCTGATAAAATTGACTTTACCGCCATTCCATTCTTCCACAGAAAGATTATCCAAAATATCATAATTTTCATGATTTCCGGATACAAACAACGTTGTAAATGGCTTATCTTCCAGCCAGTCCAGATTATATTTCTCTCTTTTGGAATTATCCCAGATTCCGAAATCACCGCATACGATCACAAAGTCATCTTTGCTCATTTCTTTCTGTTCCGGAAAAGAATCAGCTCTCAATCTGTTCATCCAATCGCCATGTGTATCACCTGTGACCCAAACTGCCATATATACTACCTGCCTTCAAAATGCTCCAGCGTATGAGCCGGATATGCCTTCGTCCAATGATATGGCTGTAACTCGCCCAAAGTGACAAATTGCAGAGAATTATCATCTGTAGTGACAGCCACCTGTACATCCTCTCCCCAGAACCTTAAACGCTCCTGACATATTCCACAGGGAGACAGAACTTTATAAGGCGCATTCTCATCATCCCGAACCAGACACATGCAATGCGTAACTCTTTCGTTATACTTATGAGCCTCCAGCATCGCACCGGTCTCAATGCACAAAACGGCAGAAGCATTTGCCGTATCAATGCTTACGCTTGTATAATAATGTCCGTTGGCTGTATGTACCACACCTGCTCCGCCCCATCCCACAGGATATCGCTTCTCAATCAACGCTACAGCCTGCCGATACATCTCCTGCTCAATATCAATGTCCCTCATACTGCACCTCATGATAATTCAGACTATTGTACTGATTTTATCACACGCGCCTGCGCTGTTCAAGATGTGCTTTCCTAACAGGAACCATGGACTCAGCTTTCGCTTGAGTAAAAATGACTTGACAGTCTTGGACTATTGCAGTAGTATAGACTATAATAATAGTCTGGGGATATGAAAGATGAAGGATAAATTATTTGACAGCGAAGCAAAGGTTATGGAGATCATTTGGGCAAAAGGCCCCTTATCCGCTAAAGATATCAGTCTGATTGCGGCAGATTCCATTGGCTGGAACAAAAATACTACGTACACGATCATTAAAAAGCTTGAATCAAAAGGCTTTATTCGCCGCGACGATCCGGGATTCATCTGCACGGCACTTGTCTCACAGCATGAAATGCAAAAGATTGAGGCCGAATCACTTGTTAAGAAAGTCTTCGGCGGATCACGGCAGGCGCTGTTTTCAGCATTGCTTCAGGATGAACCGCTTTCTGATAATGAGATCGATGCACTCAAAAAACTGATTGAAAACAGGTGACGGCTATGCTGGGCGAAACATTTTACTGGATATTTAATATGAGCATAACGGCTGCTGTTACCGGTCTTGTGGTATTGCTGATCCGGACAGTACGCAAAATTCCGAGAAGGGTCATTTACTGTCTGTGGATCATACCGTTCCTCAGAATGGCAATTCCCTTAGGGTTCAATAGTCCCTATAGCTTTATGTCATTAATATCCCGCTTTACTACCAGGACTGTCACTGTATTCATGACGGCGGACGACATTGGGCTTTCAATGACAAACTGTGTGATGGCTGCAGACAGCTATTTCCCTATAACATATAAGGTGAACCTTTTGGAGCGGCTGTTCTCCGCCTCTTCTATCGTGTGGATCATCGGTCTGTCGGCAGCTGCTGCCATGTTGGCTATTCTGTATTTTTCCGGGATTCGCGAGATGAAAGACTCTGTTCATCTGCAGGAAAATATTTATTTGTCGGAAAAAATACAATCACCTGCGGTGTACGGGATTGTCAGGCCCCGGATCATTCTCCCGGTATCATATGCCGAAAAAGACATTGACTATATTTTGATGCACGAAAGAATGCACATCCGCAGGGCGGATAATCTATGGCGGATTCTTGCTTTTATCATCACTGCCGTCCATTGGTTTAACCCTTTTGCCTGGCTGTTTCTGAAACTGTTTCTCGCAGATACCGAGCTCGCCTGCGACGAATGTGTGATTTCCAAATGCAGTCCGGAGCAAAGAAAGGCGTATGCACTTTCATTACTGGAATGTAAAAAAAGCGCAGCCGTATTTGTTTCCGCCTTCGGTGGTGCCAAAATCCGCACAAGGATTGAAAATATATTGTCTTTTCAAAAAATGACATGGATATCGGCGGCAGGTTTTACTGGCTTCGCCCTGGCAATCGCTGTAGTACTTTTGACTAATGCAGGATAAAAAGGAGAACATTTTATGAAGAACAGAACTTTTCGCAGCTATTATATTTTTTCGTGTATCGGAATCATTGCCCTGTCATTTTATCCATTGCTCATGGGCATTCGCACAGTATCTGAGATGCTTCGGAACGGAGCAGTTCCGATTGAGAAGTATCCCAAATATGTCATTCCCTACACTCCTATCGCACTGGCGCTCATTTTGGGCGTTTTACTAATGCCCTTATTCCACAGGCTCTTTAAGCGTTTTGAATTTACTGCGGCGACCATTTTCAGTGTGGGGGTGTTCTTTCTCTTTGAAAGACTGATGGAAACAAAGATTCTGGTTCAGGCACAGGAAATTGTATTCCTTGAAAGCTGGCAGATGTCCCTGTGCTGGTGTCCGCCCGAACTGTTTCAGACCCGAACCTGGGAGGCTGTTGATATTCTGCTGGGAGGATACAGTCCGGCATTCAAGCTTCACTTTTATGTTATTTCTGTGGTGATCATCCTTTCAATTTTGAATTGCATTTACGGTTTTGCAAAAATGATCCGCACAGGTGATAAAAGCCGCCAAAGGTCCCTGGTCATCCAGGCTGTCTGCAGCGCTGTCTTCCTGGGAATGTGCATATGGGCCTGCTTTACCTCGTTCTACCGCACAGGCGAGATTACCGTATCCGCTCTCTCCGCTGTCTTGATGGGCGTATTCTTCATCGTTTTCGGAGTGACAATGGGCTCCTTTACCGGTTCCTATACCCTGGGAAAAAGAAAAGCATGGTCTGTATTTCTTCCTGCCCTCGTTTCGTCCCTGATCACCTTAATTATGTATATCGGGGAAATGATCCTCTTGAGCGGACATTTATATCGTTTCGGCAAAGGATTCTTCTTTAACGGGCTTCCGGCAATAGTGCTCGCACCGGTGGATATTATCATTATTCTTATCCCGGGATGCATAAGTGCGGGGATCTTTTATAAGCTTAACAATAATTAGTGTTGCTGCACTAATCACACGGATGGAACTCATGGGTGCATATTATTGTATAACTGGCCTCTGCACCCGGCACAACCTTTTCTTCTGTGCCAACGTTCTCGCCGCATACCCAATACGAACCGTCTGTTTTCTGAATCACTGTATTACTTAAATGCTTTAGACCGGTATCACCATACTCTGCAATAGTATTATATTCTGCGATTTTATATCTTCCTGTCCAGGCCTTAGCAATATCATCTGCGTCCGGCTGTGGATCTTCCGTTTCCACAGCCAGGTCTGTCCAGACCATAACAACATCTTCTGCGACCTTTGTTGGTGTATTAACCACCAAAACGTCCGCAACACCACAATTCTCAGCACTATTATATCCCCATGTCCAGACCGTTCCATCCTGAAGTAATGCCGCATGATTATACCAGCCCCCTGTGACAAGTACCGCATTTTCTAAAATTTTTTTAGGGGTCGACAGCAAAATATCATTATAAACTATCCCCCATGTCCAGACTGTCCCATCTTCTTTCAGGCAGACAATGTCGTTCCTGCCGCAACAGGCATAAGCCACATCTTCAATCAGCAGGACCGGTGTTGTCACTGCATACCCGTTCTGGTGCCACTCCCAGTTGAATTCTTCATACATCAGCAATGCACCGCATCCGGCATTTCCCATACCATAAAGTTCATGATCCTCTGTGAGAAAAATCACAAACCCGTTTTGTGAATAATCTACATGAACTACATTTTCCGCAATTTTTACCATATCTTCATGGAAGTCCCTATCCTGTGTCCCCTGGCCAAGCTGACCATAATTGTTGTTTCCGCTTCCCCACAATATATTATCTTCGTCAATATAATAAAGATTGAGCGGATATCCCTTATGAGTAATATATTGTTCTGTAATATCTAATGAAACAATAAGTTGTTCTGCCTCATCCGGTATTTCATGACTCCCTGCATCACTAATCTCATCCGGCTCGTCAGGTGTATCCGGTGTTTCTCCGCTTTCAGTACTATTTATTTCATCTGGAGACTCATTTTCATCTGAAGCCAGAGTCTTTCGGGTAGAGGCCAGACATACAATAAGTATGACTACTCCGGCGATCAAAACCGCTGCCACACCCTTTTTTGTCTTCCTGTATGCCGCCAGATTCTTTACTCTGCCTTTTGTATCTCCTTCCCCGAAATCCACCGGAATTCCGCGAATGATACGGTGCGGTGTTGAAAGTGCAAGCAGGGACGCAGAATAATCCGCCCTGATATTTTCTCCCATTCTCTTTATAACAGCTTCATCACAGCTCATTTCCATATCTTTGCAGAAAAGTACAAAAGCAATCCAAACCAGCGGATTAAACCAGTGAATGCACAAGGCGGCAAACGCTATCGGTTTTACCACATGATCCAGGCGCCTGATATGAAATTTTTCATGTAAAATAATGTATTCCTGTTCTTCCGGGCCTAAATTTCCCGGCAAATAAATTCTGGGCCTGAGTATACCCATTACAAACGGAGATACCCTTTCATCCGTAATATTAATATTTTCTTTCAATGGAATGGATACCGATACTTTTCTGCGGATCCTGACAACGGATACTGCAAAATACAAAAACATGATACCGATTCCCGATATCCACACATACTTTCCAAATAAGATAAACAACTCCTGCCGGGAAGCTTTCGGATCCTTGGCGTTATTGTCCGGTTGAACTTTGTCCGGCTCAAATACGTCCGGATGAACTTGTACAGGTATAACCTGTCCTGTTTCTGATATAATTTCCGCTTCGCCGTCAGTATCGATCACAGCAAATTCAACGGGCGATAATTCGTCAGATGAATTGTCACCCTGACCTGCTGTTGAAATATCATTTTTTTCCGATGTATACTCATAAAATGCAGGCTTCAAATTCGGAACAGGGCTGATTGCGGACTCCAACGTAACCGGGCAGAGAAGCCTGAATAAAACAACGCTCCAAAGTATATAGGAAATATACTTGGGAAATCTTTTCAACAGAATGCGCACAATGAATACGGCCGCTATGACAATACTTGCTGCCAGGCTCATATCAATCACTTTCAGAAAAATCTGTTCCAGCATGTGCTTACTCCTCCCTCATAGAATCAATGATCCGACTGATTTCATCAATTTCCTTATCTGTAAGTTTCTTTCTTGTTCCAAACGCAGCCAAAAAGGCAGGCAAAGAACCGCCGAATGCTTCTTCCACATACAGCTCACTGTGACGCGCATAAAACTCTTCTCTGGATATCAGGGAAGTAACGGTTCCGCTCTGATTTTGAAAAAGGCCCCTCTCACACAGTCTCTTTAATACGGTAAACGAAGTAGTCTTCTTCCACTCAAACTCCTGATTTGCCAGTTTTGCCAGATCACCTGATGAAACCGGTTCATTATCCCAGATCATGTCTGCAAATTTCGCTTCCACAGTTCCCATTCTCAATTCAGCCATACCGTTGCGCTCTCCCATTCTACTAATTGTAGTACGCCTCCATATTACACCTTGTAGAATGCTATGTCAATCTGTTCGTTCTAATTTTCATTTACTCAGTGTTTATAACCACTATAAAAGGCACTAACGAATAATTTCCGCTAATGCCATTAAAAAGTAAAATTTCATATCATTAAGGATATCCTCAGTATGAATATCTGCGACTCCAGAAACCCAAATATTATTTAATAAGTGTCTAAATCAGCCAGTATCTCAAGATTTGCCGTCTCATATTCATTAAATATGCTATCATCAAAATCGGCACCGTCACAAGTTGGATTATACCAAATACACCCCATAAAATAATTATATAAAGTATCTCTTATCCGTTTCAAACAGTGGTTCAATCACATTTGAAATATCCCGTACTTCTCTGACATCTTCCCAATAGTCAATTATTTCAGAATAATAGGCGCTGGCTTTGTAATATTGGCTTCTTTCATTGACCGCATTTACAATTTCTTCCTCTGCAATATCCTCTTTCTGTCTTATTAACTCAAAAGAACCATTGATACCGTAATCACTGCCATTTTCTGCTTTTTTATAATTCAACACCTCTGCATATATGCTGTCACTCAGAAATTGGATATGCAATGTTCCGCTGTTTCCCCATTCATCATCAGAATAGTCAAAATATAATTCTGCCTGTTCTATTTTTCCGTTAATATTCTCTATTAACGCAATTCGTTCCGTTATTTCCTGCTGTACAAAGAGTGTTCCCGAAAATTGATTATCTTCCGTAATCGTACATGATAATTCAATTCCTCCCTCTGCAAGAATCTGTTCCTCTGTTTTTCCTTCATAAGACCAATAACCGCTGTACTCATCATAAATTATGCTGTCTTGTATCTCGCTGGTATTCTGTTCAATAGTGATATTGTCAGTACTGCTGTTCCCACAGCCAACTAATAAACATATACAGATGATACTGACTATATACATTTTATTACATTTCCTTGACACTTCCATCTGTCTTCCTTCCTATATCTTGGCATTTTCAGTCTCTACTGACCGCTGCCTTCGCTTATCACCATCTCATCCACAGAAGATATCCTTCCCTCATTCAAGGCAATCTCGTACTGTATCTGCTGTTCCTGATCCTGATAAATCCAGCCATCATATGGAATATCACTCTCCACTTTCGTAAGAGAACCTCCTGCCTCTTTCACTACTTTGTCTAAATCGGCAAAAGACATTCCTGGCATAAACCGCCCGTCCCGGCTCCCGCCCTCACGAATACTGATCCGGACCAGCTTATTCTGGCCGTCAAAATAACAATGATACTGGCCATTCTGTGCCGAAAGACCTGCACTCCCATCAATACGGAAGGTATGCATACCGGCACTGTTTATAATCTCCTCGACTTCCTCTATGGACATGCCAAACTCTAACTTGCGCAACATTGTCATATTGTTGTCTAAAGAGTATTCTACTGCTTGAATAGGAAGGAAATCATCACTGTACCGATTGGTCCGGGTTTCCACGAGGTCTCCGTTCACTTGGGTTACTTTCTCCTGATCACCTATGTCCAGTCCAACAGCCAGCAGACTATTGTCCTCTGTTAATACAAAAGTGTTATACATATAATCCGTTTCCCATCTTCCAAACTCCGAATACCGGCTTATGGAATCACTAAAGGCGATTCTGTCCGGCCAAACCATTTTCACACCCTCCATGACCTTTACGGGAGTACGGACAAAATCATCCTCTGTCACAGTTGTTCCACATTGTCCAAAGACATTAAATCCCCAGGTATACAATTCTCCCGACTCACTGATGGCGGCACCCGTAAATGTTCCTGTGGTAATATATTTACATCGTTCCATAATCTTCATGGGTTCTGCAGCAAACATTTTTACCGGATTAGACGCATCCTCTTCCAATTTCCAATATCCTTCATAACTGCTTCTTCCATAAGCATAAGTATGTGTTAAAGGAGCGTACTGTCCCCACCAGTAAGCGGCCTTATTATTTTGAAGGGCAACGACGCATTCCCGTCCTGCTCTGGCATAAGCCACATCTGTCATCATAAGGACCGGCTCTGTGACCTTTTTAAAATCATAATGTGAATAAACCTGGGATTCGCTTCCTTCTCCCAAAAGCACTTGCGAATGATTCGAACCAATACCATAGAGTTCTCCGTCTTCTGTTATAAAAATACAAAAATAACTGTTCCATGAAGCATCCACAGAAATTACATTTTCTGCAATTTTGACCGGCTCTTCATAGTATTCATCTTCACCATAAGTACCCGTACCGAGCTGCCCGAATTCATTCGTTCCGGTGCCCCAGAGCACTCCGTTTTCATCAATATAATAATGATTTGACCCAGTATAGCGGCTGGTAATATAGTAATCTTCCAGTGAAAAGCTTTCCCCAATTTGAAGCACATTCAAGTCTTCCACATAAAAAGCCGGAAGTTTTTCTGTCTCCTCGCCAGTCACCACATCTGCACCTGCATTTTCTTCTTGGCTTTCGTCGGCTGATTCTTCTCCCGATTCTCCTGTTTTCACATTTTCCTCTGCATTGCTGTCCTTTGCTTCTGTCACAAACATCACAGACAGCGCCACGATTACAATCACTACTGCGCTTCCAATTCCCGGAAGAGTATATTTGTATTTCATGATATTCCTGATTCTTGACTTTACATTTCCCTCATCAAAACAAATCGGTGCAACAAATACTCTTTTCTTTCTTGAACCGTTCTCTGCGGCAATATGAAGCAGCGCATAAGCATACTCCTTCCGATTCTCCCTGCTCATGGTCCGGATGACTTCTTCATCACATGCCTTTTCCATATCACTTCCAAACAGGAAATAAGCAATCCAAACAAAAGGATTGAACCAGTGAATCAGACATACTACATAGACCAACGTTTTAATCAGGCCATCTCTTCTTTTGACATGCATCTTTTCATGGGCAATAACATAAGAAAGATCCTCAAACTCCATAGAAACCGGCAGATATATCTTGGAACGGATCAATCCAAAAACCATAGGAATATCAATATTTTCTGCCCACCAGATATTATCTTCAAATAAAACACTTAACCGCAATTTTCTTTTGAGCGCAAAATAGGAATACAGCATATGTCCGAAGAGGGCGCTTAAGCCCACCAGCCATATAAATTCTATCACACTCCCGACCTCAAATTTTGCCGGGCCATTATCTTTCATCTCACTCATTCCTGCAATATTTTGTCCCTTCGATCCCACAGGAGTTGCAGTAACAGTTCCTGTAGTGTTTTTATCAATGGCGGCAGGCACACCGGCCATAGTATTGTCAGCAATACCAACATCAGCAATACCGACCGGATTAACAATATTTCCTGTATCGCCAGCCTCTCCATTCCTTTCGTCTGCCGCCGACCCGAATTCTGAAATTACCCTTATTTGTTCCGGAATACTTGCATTGTTCCAGAATCCCACCGACAGGCTCAGCTTCCACGGAAAAATGAAAAACAGGAAAGCCATTGCCCAAAGTCCAAGAATATATTTATGGCCAATTCGCAATTTCTTCATCAATAACCGAATAAGCAGGACAATAAGAATGATAACAATTCCGCGCAGACTCATTTTGATAAGTGCACTCATAAAAGCATCCATGATTTTTCCTCCATCATCTTCTCAGTCTTCCTCGATAATTCGTTTTAGTTCCTCTATTTCTTCCCTGGAAAGCTTTTTTTGTGAGACAAAAGCCGCAACAAAATTAGGGAGAGAGCCACCAAAAGTCCCTTCCACAAACTCTTCACTCTGCTTTGCCTGAAATAACTGTTTGGAAACCAACGAAGATACCACACCTTTTTCATTTTTAAAGATACCTTTATCACATAATCTCTTTAAAACCGTGTAGGTGGTGGTTCGCTTCCAGTTCAACTCTTTCAGACTTAAAGATGCCAGTTCTCCCGAAGGGATCGGCTCATTCCTCCAGATAAGCTCTGCAAATTTCATTTCAATTTCTCCCAGTTTATACTCTGCCATAATATCCTCCTGTCTACACGCTGTAGAACTTATGTTAAAATTCTACATCATGTAGACACAGTTGTCAAGACTTTTGTTAATGCCATTAAAAAGCCATTTCATAATTCTCAGCAAAATTTCATATAATAAATCAAACTCATTTTCAGGAAACAATGCTTATGAAAATAAAGAATAAGAGCACCCTGATCATTGCCATCCTTATTCCACTCGCCTTGGGTACATTATCAGCACTTATCAGCGGTAATATGTCATTATACTCCACAATAAACAAACCGCCTCTCAGCCCTCCGGGCTTTATCTTTCCTATTGTATGGATCATACTTTATATTTTAATGGGGATATCATCTTATTTGATTTATGAGTCAGATAGTCCGGACAAAAATAAAGCCTTAAAAACTTATGCTGCGCAATTATTTTTCAATTTTTGGTGGAGTATAATCTTTTTCAGATTTTCTCTATACTTATTTGCATTCCTGTGGTTACTGGTAATGATCTTCCTGATAGCGGTTATGATCTATCAGTTTTATCAAATAAATCGGTTCTCTTCCTATTTGCAGATTCCGTATCTGTTATGGTGCTTCTTTGCTGCATATTTAAATTTCATGATATACAGATTGAATTGATGCCTCAGCTATTCGTTGAATAACTCCATGATTTCCGGCTTTCCCGGTCTCAAGGCTGGGCGGTCTCAAGGCTGGATATTGTGGCCAGACAGCAAAAACGGGGACGATAACCGCCCCCGTTCTTGCTCTGCCTTTTTCACATTCACAGCAACACTACATAAAATACATACACTTCTCCAAATAAAAATGCTGTTCTTTCTCGAAAAGTTCAACCAACTTATCCGGCTTCTCTTCTTCTCTATATTTTTTCAATGCCTCCAAGTACTCGTTTCTATTAGCATTCTCAATCACAACAGGCACATTTCCATTTTTTAAGCATTCTCTAAAAAGAATTAATCTACCTGTCCTGCCATTGCCATCCTGGAATGGATGAATGCCCTCATATCTTGCATGAAATTCAGCCAATACAGAAATATCTGCCTCCTGATTACCATACCAGTCCATTAATAAGTACATTTCCCGTGCAACATTCTCCGGTCTTACAGTTTGATACATACCAATCATATTAGGACGCTGTTTATAGTCACCAATAGTATATCCATTGGCACGATCCTCAAACACTCCGGACTTCAATTCATAATGAAATTGTTTTATCAATTCCTGTGTTAATGGCCCGTCCAATGTATCCAGCATCTTATTGAACATCAAAAAGTGTCCATTCATTTCCTCAACATCTTTTGCTCTATAATAATCATCTGATTTAGGCAAAGTTCCATTGTCAAATAAAGATGCTGTTTGCTCCTCCGTTAGTGTACTTCCTTCAATCTTATTTGAATTATACGCAAGTAGACGCTGCGTATATGCATACACACCTGACCTGTCAAATTTTTCTCTTTCTATCTTAAATCGTTCCGTAAGAAAATCTAGCAACTCTTTATTTGCAGGATTACTCATACCCATACCTCACTTATATCTCAATCATCCACATTCCTTATTGTATTGTTCAAATAAGCGATTGTCTTCTTTTGATTAATTCGACTGTGATATAAATAATTCTCCTTTAAAAATATAGAACAAAAAAGCCTTGAATTTTCAAGGCTTTTTCATTAAATCTCCTGCGGAAGATGGGACTTGAACCCACACGGCATTGCTGCCACAAGATCCTTAGTCTTGCTCGTCTGCCAGTTCCGACACTTCCGCATACACAGCATATGCACTGCGCAAGTATCATCTTAGCATTTCTCCTGTGAAAAGTCAATCCCTTTTTAATCCGCCGGCTGAATTTTTATAATAGTTCTTGTACCTATTCTTATCTCTGAACACGTCCGGAAGCATCTCCGCCTGCAAGCGTCTCAACCTCTTTTCTGGAAACCAGGTTGAAGTCGCCGGGTATAGTATGCTTCAGTGCGGAAGCAGCAACACCGAACTCAAGAGCATCCTTGAAGTTCTTGCCGTCCAGCATACCGCAGATGACGCCGCCCGCAAAGGAATCGCCGCCGCCCACACGGTCAACGATAGGATGGATACTGTACTCCTTGGAATGATAGAACTCCTTGGTATCCCTGGAGTAAATACATGCTGACCAGCCGTTGTCGGAAGCGGAGTGGCTGACGCGCAGGGAGGAAACGCAGTACTCAAAGTTGTAATCCGCCACCATCTGCTCGAAGATGGACTTGTAGCCCGCAAGCTCCAGGTCGCCACTGGTAACATCGGTCTTGCCCGGCTTGTAGCCCAGTACCAGTTCTGCGTCCTCTTCGTTGCCGATGCAGACATCGACATACTGCATCAGGTTCTTCATAACCTTCTGTGCCTTCTCGGAGCTCCACAGCTTCTTGCGGAAGTTCAGATCCACGGAAACCTTTACGCCGTGCTTCTTTGCCGCCTTCAGAGCCTCCTCCGTCAGCACTGCTGCTGCATCAGAGACAGCGGGGGTGATGCCCGTGAAGTGGAACCAGTCTGCACCCTCAAAGATTTCATCGAAATCAAAATCTGCAGCGGTAGCCGTAGAGATGGAGGAGTGAGCCCTGTCATAAACCACCTTGGAAGGTCTCATGGAAGAACCGCTCTCCAGGAAGTAGATTCCAAGTCTCTCACCGCACTTTGCAATGTGCTTTGTGCCTACATTGTATTTTCTCAGAGCAGCCACTGCACACTCGCCAATCTCGTTCGCAGGAACAGCAGTGACGAACTCAGCGTCATGTCCGTAGTTTGCCAGAGATACCGCTACGTTTGCTTCTCCGCCGCCGTAGTTAATGTCGAACTCGTCAGCCTGAATAAACTTCTCAAAATTGGGGGTGGACAGTCTCAGCATGATCTCACCCATGGTTATTACTTTTGCCATTGTTGTAAATTCCCCTTTTCTTTTTTCGTTTTCCAACTATTCAGCGCCATCGCAAGAGGGGCCTGAGCCACCTCTTTGGGCCTTTCCAAAGCATTACTTCTGCATCAGATGTATGGCGAATCCGCCTACCTCTTCCTTCAGATAGATAGCCTTATACTTGCCCTTGTCATCCTTCTTAGGCTCCTCAAACTCTACGCCAAGGACGGTGCTCATGTAATTCACTGCCCTCTCGATATAGTTGGTACGGATTGCAATATGTCCGTTTGTGCCCTTGAAAGGAGTCTTCATCACCTCAACTGCAGTTCCCGCAAAGATGGAGCTGTTGCCGACCTTTGCAGGCATACCGAACAGGAATGCGTAGCGGTTCGCCACTTTCATGGCTTCCTCCTCGTTTGCAGCATTGATGCCTATATGAGCCAGTTCAAAGCCGAGCATGGTCTGCACTGCTTCTCTTGTCAGAGCCTCAATCTTGTCCCATGCCCCCTCGTTGATCAGATCACCGGGTACCATCCAGGAACCGCCGCAGGCGATGATCTTGGGGAAATCAAGATAGGAAGTCAGGTTCTTGGCATTGACACCTCCTGTGGGCATAAACTTCATGTTCACATAAGGTGCAGCCATAGCCTTGATCTTTGCCAGACCGCCGGACTGCTCCGCAGGGAAAAACTTCACCACATCAAGTCCGAATTCGATAGCCTGCTCGATATCCGAAGGGCTGGAAGTACCGGGAGTGATAGGTACACCCTTATCAATACAATACTTTACGGTCTTGGGGTTCAGGCCGGGGCTTACGATAAACTTTGCTCCTGCAGCCACCGCCGCGTCAACCTGCTCCGCATTCAGAACTGTTCCCGCACCCACGCACATGTCAGGGAAATTCTCCGTCATAATCTTGATGGCACCTGCCGCCGCACTGGTACGGAAAGTTACCTCCGCACAGGGAAGGCCGCCTGCACACAGCGCCTTTGCCAGGGGCAGAGCATCCTCCTCCCTGTCGATCTTCACAACAGGTACAATACCGATTTTACTAATCTGCTCTAATACTGCATTCATAATTACACCTTTCTGCCGCTTCTGCGGCACAAACAATTAACGACTCCGCTCTCAGGCAAGAATCTCCTTCACTGCCGCCGCAATCTTATCACACTTGCAGTTTGCGGGGAAATACTCTTTGAATTTATCTCCGGAAAGCGCTCCCTTTACAAGGTCGCGGTCAAGGTTCTGCAGAATTGTAACCATATCCGTATGTGTTACCTCCTTCACCTTGTCCAGAATCTTTTTGTTTCTCTGTTCAGGCTCAACTCTCTCAGGGGGATATCCACCGCCGCCGGGAGCGCAGAACAGCTTTTCAAAAATGTATTGAAGATTCAGCTCGCCGCCCCAGCCGAAATTCTCGGCAAAGGGAAGAGCCACACAGTTTCCGTCATTTACCTGAGAGAACAGGTAAGCGTCCAGAGGAGACTCGATATGTCCGCAAAGTACCTTTGGAAAGGAGTTGCAGGCAAGCATTGCCCCTTCTCCCGTACCGCAGCCGGTGATCACATAATCCGCCGCCCCGGAGTTCAACAGCACAGCCGCCAGAATGCCGTTCTGCACATAGGTCAGGGAGTTAGGGTCTTCGGCACCACACATGCCGTAATTGAACACTTCATGTCCCATAGGCTCCACAACCTTTTTCAAAGTAGCGCAGATCATCTCGTTTTTCGCCGCCTGGCTGTTCTCATTGATTAATGCTATTTTCATAGTTAATAGGCCTCCAATATATCTTATTTCCAAATTGCCTGGGTTTGTTCCGCTTTCTCACACCACACCCTGTAACGCTTCGCGTTCCAGGGGCGTTTCACGCGCCAAATTGCCGGCCATGGTTCCGCTGACTCACACCACACCCTGTAACGCTTCGCGTTCCAGGGGCGTTTCACGCGCCAAATT
>CAMWJV010000052.1 GCA_947174665.1 uncultured Lachnospiraceae bacterium | reverse complement strand
GTGAAGAGAAGTTCTAAGGCTCACAGCAAGGGCTGTTTCGCCAAGAACTTCTAAAGCTTCACGCTGAAGAATGCCCGGCGAACAAGTTCGCTTTGTACGGGCATTCTTCACATGAAAGATTTGTGCCGCCGTGCAGCGGCATCGCGGAGATGAGAGAATAGCGGATGATTAGGATAGAAGATCTCTCCGTCGCCTTTGACGGTACGGAGGTTGTGAAAAAAGTAAATCTTGAACTGAAAGACGGGGAGATTCTCGGCGTGGTTGGAGAGTCCGGCTCCGGAAAGTCAGTGACGGCGCTGACTCTCATGGGACTTGTGGCGGATACGGCGGAGGTCACATCAGGTCGGATTGTGTTTGATGATGTGGTGCTCCGAGAGGCGGGAAAGCCCGTTGACAGGGCATTGTACCGAAAATATCAGGGGGCGGAGATGTCCATGGTGTTCCAGGAGCCCATGACATCCCTGAATCCGACCATACGAGTGGGCAGGCAGGTGGAGGAGATGCTGCGTCTGCACACGGATTTTACCGGGGAGGAGATTAGGGCGAAGGTTCTGGAGACCTTTGAGGCGGTGGGACTCCGGGACACGGAGACAGTCTATGCCAGCTACCCCCACCAGCTCTCCGGCGGCATGCGCCAGAGAGTGATGATAGCCATGGCGGTTATTCTGCACCCGGACCTGGTGGTCTGCGACGAGCCTACCACGGCCCTGGATGTGACAATTCAGAACCAGATTATTGAGTTGCTGCGCACCATCAATACGCGAGAGCAGAACTCCATGCTGTTCATCACCCATGATCTGAACCTTGCCCGCAGAATCTGTCATCGTGTGGCGGTCATGAAGGACGGCAGGATAGTGGAACTTGGCAGGACCGAGGATATTTTTGAACATCCCGCAGAGGAATACACAAAGGAACTGATTGAGGCGGTGCCCTCCCGGTTGAAGCGAAGAACTTCAGTTTGGGGTGGAAGGAGTACAGATGGCATTTCTGTACGGCCTGGACAACAGGAAAGCGGGCAGGAGGAGTCTCTGCACCCGGTAGTGGAAGTCCGGGATCTGTCAGTTTTTTATCGGGACGGAAGCAACAGCCTGTTTTCAGGAAAGAAAAGGCATGCGGTGGTGAACGGTGCAGAGTTTTCGATTTACAGGGGTGAGAGCCTGGGACTGGTGGGTGAGAGCGGGTGCGGAAAAACATCCCTCTCCAAGGCTATTCTCGGGATGAATCGGGATATTACCGGAGAAATCGTCCACAGCACGGTCCGCCCCCAGATGATTTTCCAGGATCCTTACAGCAGCCTGAACCCATCAAAGACCATCGGCTGGCTGCTGCAGGAGCCATTGCGGGCGGCCGGGCGGCTGGATCAGTCACTGCGCATGAGCAGGGCTGACATGGAGGCTGCGGCATATGATATGTTGCACCGCGTGGGCATGGAGGAGAAATACTTCCACCGTAAGCCCAGCCAGCTCTCCGGCGGGCAGAGGCAGAGAGTCAGCATCGGGCAGGCGCTGATTACAAACCCGGGGCTGATTGTGGCGGATGAGCCGGTGTCCGCCCTGGATGTGACAATCCAGGCCCAGATTATGGAGTTAATGCGGAAGCTGCAGCAGGAGATGCAGTTGTCCTACCTGTTCATTTCCCATGACATCAACGTAGTTTATAAGATGTGTGACCGGATTATGGTGATGAAGGAAGGCAGAATTCTGGAAATCGGAGAGACGGAGGAACTGTTCAGCTATCCGAAGCAGGAATACACAAAGCAGCTGCTGGGAAGCAGTTGAGAAGACGGTTGAAAGATTGTGATGTTTGTGATACGATTATAAATATTGAGATAAGCCAACAGGAAATGGCTATTCGAGAGGCATCCACCCATGGAGTGGGTGCTCTTTCTATATCAAATGTAACATATTGTTTTTGCCTTACATTATGGTGATAAGGGAGGGCTGCAGGTGGTTCACAGACTGGAACAGATCCATTATCTGATAGGGAAGATCAGGAAAGGCAAGCATATCAGTCAACAGGTTCTGGGCAGGGGCATATGCTCGATACAGCAGATTTCCAAGATTGAGAAAGGGGACGTGTCTCCTGATTTTTTCCTGACGGAGATTCTTCTGCAGAGGCTTGGAATGTCTCCCGACAAGTTTGAAATTGTTCTGAGCCTGGAGGAATATGAGGAGATAGAGACAAGGGATGACATTATAGACGACCTGCGGCAGGGCAGACTGGAAGCGGCAGAGAAGCGGCTGGAGACATTTTGCGGGGATGCCGGAAGGAATCAGCCCATCCGGCAGATGAACCGGTTCAGGCTTCTGGGAGCGCTGGCCTTAGAGCGGGGAGAGTACGAAGCTGCCGAGAAAAATCTGGAGGAAGCTGTCCGTCTGACTATGGGGCAGGTGAAGCAGATTGTTCTGGATGAAAGGCTGTTGGCAGGGATTGAACTGGAGACGTTGATTTTGTATGCCCAGGCTCTCTGGATGAGGGAAAAGGCATCGCAGGCGGGCGAACTGCTGGAAAAGGTTTTGAGTTATATAAGGAAGTGGATCACGGACAGCGAGGAGCGGGCAAGGTTTCAGTCCAAAATTGCAATAGTGTTAGGGAGAATTTATAAAGAAGCGGGGGAATCCGGGGCCTGTGAGGCTTTGTGCGAGGAAGCCCTTGAACTGCTTCGGGATAATGACCTGGTTCAGTGTATGCCCTCACTGCTGAGACTGCTTGCGGAAGTATATGAACAGACCGGGCAGCGGGAGAAGGCGGGAAAGATGACCCGTTGGATGGAGACGTTAGAGCTACTTTATGCACATTTCGGACTGGATGTTTCTGAAGTTGATAAGCTGTATTTTAACGCCTGCGTCAGCCAGTATTATCTTATCGGCGAAATCATCAGGGAGGAGCGGAAGGCCAGAGGCCTGTCTCAGGAGGAACTGATCGAGGGGATTTATCAGGAGCCTGCCACGCTGTCGCGTGTGGAGAACGGGCAGATGCCGGACAGGAGGAAGCTATACCAGCTCATGGAGCGGCTTGGTATGAGCGGCTGGCGTTATGCGGGAGCCGTCGCTACGGAGGATTATCATGTGCTGGAGATGAACGCCGAGGTTGAAAAGCTTCTGTCCCGGCATGAGGAAGAGCAGGCAATAAGGGCGGCAGAGCGGATGAAAGGGCATGTGGACATGTCTATTCCGGAAAACAGACAGCGAGTGGAGGGACTGGAAGTCGCATGGCAGCTTCGGACGGGAAAAATGGGACCCGAGGAGACTTACAGTAAAGCGGACGAATTGCTGCGGCTGACCTATAGAGATGGAACGGAACGGGTACCATCCAAGAATGAACTGCGCCTGATAAACACTATGTGTATTTGCCAGTGGCGCATGGGGCGAAGGGAGGAAGCAATTTCCGGATATAATAAGGTATTGGAGTATTTTGAGAAGAGCAGAGTGCAGACAAAGTACCATTTTCTGTCAAAAGGGTTGATTTTGGATAATATGACTCATTACATGGTTCATACCGATTATATTTCGGAGGCGGAGGATTGGTCTGAAAAGAATGTCATACAGCAGCTTTTAAACGGAAAGATTAACATGATTCATTATGCATTCAGCAATCTTATTGGTGTGGAAAAGGACAGAACGGAGAAAAGGGCCGGCGGACCGATAGATTTTACTTCCGGAGAAGCAGATATTCTGTATAATGATGCAAGAAAAAAATGCCTGCGATATGTAGAGTGGACTATTGATATCACAGACATTTTTAAGCAGCACCTTATAAAAAAGCTTTTTATTAAATTTGCGAAAGAAAACCTTGGAGCGAATCTGGAGAAAGATTAATGGTAATCCCATAACACCAAATCTTCAGGGATTGGAGTATCGCAGGTGTATTGCGCAATACCGCATCTGAATATATCGGAGACTGTCTGCCGAAATGAGAAGGCTGTTCCGGGCAGAGCCAGCAGGGCAACAGAGAACAACAGGGCAGCTAATTTCATAATACGTTTCTTCATGTTGGAATTCCCCTTTCTTTTGTAAAATGTATTTGTAAAATGCAATTGTATGATACAACAGATATTCTCTGCAGAACATGACTTATTTGTGGAAAATTCTACAAATAAGTCATGTTTTTGTGTAAAATCAGATGTTAAAATGATAAAAACAGGATTAAATAATAAATGGAGGGACAGAAGCGATGAAGAGAGATGATTTGTTGATTTTGTGTGGTTTAGGCGGCGGATTGCTGGTGCTGCTGTCTTCTTTCCGGTATATGGTTATAAGAAGGATAAGAGCAAAGAGACTGCGCTGGTATATGCAGCACTTTTATAGAAAAGACAGCTGACTTACAAAACAAGGTATCTTTCTCATCCGGGCGCTGGCTTGCAGGGGATATAGAAAAGTGCTATAGTTATGCTAAAAAGGTGGGAGAGAGAAATCCTTGGCGTAATGCTGAATCCTGACGGGGATTGGACAAAGCCCGGCACTATGCTTGCGCTAAACAGCGCAGATAACGGAGTATGCCGCATGGGAATTTTCAGTTCCGATGAGTTTACGGTAGCTGACGGGAAGACGTTGATCGACGAGGAGGCGGGTATCAGGTATGCCTTTGATTTTTCCAATCCTCTGCCGTTTGAGTTGTATACCGGGGAAAAAATAAAATGATTTTGATATATGAAGAGTTCATCCGGAGGTGGGTGGACTCTTTTTATAGTGTATCCGGCGCGCTGTTTTATCGTGGTGTATGCAATCTGTAAGAAAAATATCCGCTGATGGCGGGGTTCCCGCTTATAATCTCCGGATACAGAGGGACATTTAAGAGGAATAAGTCAATTGATCAATGCGAGAGGACTACTGCATAATCGGGTATCCTGCCAACGGTGGAAACGGACATGTTTTTTACCCCCGCGGCATATATATTAACAATTCCGGACAACTTCGGGAGGCTGTTAAAAAATATGCTTCGGGGGGATTTTTTGTGTTTGAACAGTATAGCATACAGGAAACGGTAATGGAATTAAAAAGTGATGACAAAAGAGGGCTCACGGCCGCGGAGGCGGGAAAGCGCCTTGCCATGTACGGCAGGAATGAGATGAAGGCGCCCCGGAAGAAGACGGCGGCGGAGTCTTTTTTGGAGCAGCTGAATGATCCGCTGATTTATGTACTCATCGTGGCGGCCGCAGTGTCTGTCTTCCTGGGGGAGATCAGCGACGCCATCATCATAGGTGTGGTTGTGATGCTCAATGCCGCCGTAGGGGTATTGCAGGAGGGAAAGGCAAAAAGAGCCCTGGAGTCCCTTAAAAAGCTGACAAGCCCCAAGGCATTCGTGATTCGGGACGGAAGACGGCTGGAAATTCCGGCGGCGGAGCTGGTGCGGGGAGATCTGGTATACCTGGAGGCCGGGTGCCAGGTGCCGGCGGACATGAGGCTTGTGCAGACTGCTAACCTGAAAGTGGAGGAGTCCGCCCTTACCGGGGAAGCGGTTCCGGTGGACAAGGACAGCGGATTTATGCCGGGCCGGGCGCGTGGCCGTGGTGAATCGAAGCGTTCAAGGGGAGATTTTTTTCCGGGAGGAATCTCCTCCGGCGAAGTTGTCTCCGCAGAAATCCCCCACAGTGAAATTCCTCTTGGGGACAGGCATAACATGGCATATATGTCCACCATTGTAACCTATGGCCGTGGAGAAGGTATTGTCACGGCAACGGGCATGGAGACGGAACTGGGTAAAATCGCCACCATGATCACTGAATCGAAAGAGGAGCTGACGCCGCTCCAGCGGAGGCTGGGAGAGCTGGGAAAGGTCTTAAGCCTGCTGTCCCTGCTGCTCTGCGGGGTCCTGTTCCTCATTGCAGTACTGCAGCACCGGAACATTCCGGAGATGCTGATAACTGCTATTTCTCTGGCGGTTGCGGCCGTTCCGGAGGGGCTTCCGGCAGTGGTGACGATCTGTCTTGCCTTAAGTGTTACCAGAATGGTAAGGGTGAATACCATTGTACGGAGATTGCCTTCTGTGGAAACTCTGGGGGCGGTGAGCGTAGTGTGCTCCGACAAGACGGGAACTCTTACCCAGAACAGAATGACGGTGGAGATGTGTTTTGTTAAAAACCGTATTCTGCCGGCGGAGGATGTACGATTATCGGATGTGCCTGATTTCTTCCTGGGGATGGTGCTGTGCAATGACGCGCTGCTGGAACAGGGCAGCCGGACAGGGGATCCCACGGAACTTGCTCTGCTTGACTTCGGGGAGAAGGCGGGACTTATGAAGAAGGAGGCGGAGGAGCGGCTGCCAAGGACGGATGAGCGCTCCTTTGACTCAGACAGGAAGATGATGACAACTCTTCACGGAAGCATCTCCTATACAAAGGGGGCACCGGATGAGGTACTGAAAAGGTGTACCCACATATTTACGGGAAACGGTACAGTGCGGCTTTCGGAGGAGACCCGGCGGCAGATCCGGGAGGCCATGGCCTCAATGTCCGGGGAGGCGCTGCGCACGCTGGCGGTTGCCATGCGGAGCGGTATCAACAGACCGGAGGAGTCTGATCTGACCTTCCTTGGCCTGGTGGGTATGCGTGACCCTGCAAGGCCGGAGGCGGCCCGAGCGGTGACGGATTTCAAGGCTGCCGGAGTCACAACAGTGATGATTACCGGGGACCATGTGGACACGGCCTTTGCCATCGGGAAGCAGCTGGGAATTGTGGAGCGTTTTGAACAGTGTATGACAGGGGAGACTCTGGGACGTCTTACAGAGGAGGAACTGGAGGAGAGGCTGGAGGATACCAGAGTGTTTGCAAGAGTTTCTCCGGCGCAGAAGGTCCGCATCGTGGACGGATTTCAATCCAGGGGGGAGATTGTGGCTATGACGGGGGACGGGGTAAACGATGCGCCTTCCCTGAAAGCGGCGGATATCGGAATTGCCATGGGAAAGTCGGGAACGGATGTGGCGAGGCAGGCGGCGGACATGGTTCTGACGGATGATAACTTTGCTACCATCCGTCGGGCTATCGAGGAGGGCAGGGGCGTATACGAGAACATCAGGAAGTCCGTGATCTTCCTGCTGTCATCCAATCTGGGGGAGATTATCACTATGTTTCTGGCTGTGGTATGCGGTCTTGCCGCGCCTTTAAAATCCAGCCACATCCTCTGGATCAACCTGATCACGGATTCCCTGCCGGCACTGGCTCTGGGGGTGGACAAAAATGACGGTAGGAGCCTGATGCGTCAGCAGCCAAGAAAGGCAACGGAGAGTCTGTTTGCCAGGGGAGGACTGGTCTGCACCTGCTTTTACGGGGTGCTGATAGCAGCGGTGAGTCTGTCGGCTTTTCTCATGCTGCCGGTAGCGCTGCTGCACATCAGAGGACTTTCGGTGAATGTTTCAGGGCTTGCATTGATACTGCAGGAAGAATGGGTTTTGTCCAAAGCACAGACCTATGCCTTTACTGTGCTGGGAATGAGTCAGCTCTGGCATGCGGTGGGTATGCGGGATACAAATCGCTCCGTCCTGCGGATGAATCATCTGGAGAACAAGCTGATGATTGCGGCCTGTGTTATTGGTTTCCTGCTGCAGTTTGCGGTGACGGAGGTTCCCTTCCTGATCAATGCCTTCGGCACCTCGCCGCTTTCGGGAAGAGAGTGGATGCGGCTCAGCCTTCTGGCGGCAGCGCCGTTGCTGGCTCATGAGATCATGTGCCTGGTTTCTTCACTTTTCTCAGCTCAGCATTGATGATCTGCAGGGCATTTTCGGGAATCTTGCGGGTGCCCCGGGATTCGTCGATGGCAAAGCTGCCGCCCAGGTCTTTTGCCATATCTGCCAGCTCAAGCAGGGTCTTTTCGCCCAGCATGGAGAGCGTGGATTTTTTGATCTTTATGCCGGTCATAGCGTACAGGGCACCGGACAGAATGGAAAATGCTTCCTCACTGGAGCAGATGGTATTTATTTTGTCATAGACAGAGAAGTATTCCTCGGAAAATTCCATGGGGGCATCGCTGGCGACTGTCTCCACGGTGTCAAACCAGTTTATGGTGTCGTCCTCTGCAGGTGTCTCCTCATTATCCCGGGGCATGGCGTAGATTTCCGGCTGTTCCGTTACCTGTTCCAGAGTCATGGAATCGGAGACTGTTTGCGGAGGGAAGGCATACAGCCGGGCTCCGGAGTCTGTACTGCATGCAGACACTCCGATATTGGCGGCTGGCGCCGAGGCGGTCAGGAAGGTGAAACCTTCGCCCAGAGGCACGTTTTCAAAGAGAAAAATTTTGTCTCCGTACAGGGTGTCAAAGGCCCGGCCGTTGACGTACAGAGTCACGGAAGAGCAGTTGGAGTAAACTTTTACCGTGATGCTGTCCGCCGCCCGCTGGGCATAGCGCCTGCCGCAGAGGTAAACAAAGGGTTCACGGCTCCAGTATGCCTTGTACAAATAGAAGGCTTCCTTTTTGACTTCCCGGTCTATGGTGATCAATCCCTTGTTGTTCCGCCCGGCGATGCCGCCCTCATTTCTGGCAGCGCTGCCGAAATCAAACATATTCCAGACATAGGCGCACCAGAGGAAGGGACGCTCCGAGAGAATCCGGGCCATGTGTTCATGGTATTCCGCCTGATACCGTTCGGAGTAATCTCTGCACATCGGATGGTCCGTCTGCCGGGTGATGATGCCTTCTGTGCCATATTCCGAGAACCCAAGGCAGATTTCGGGATGGTTTTCATGAAATTCGTCCAGCCATGTCTCGTTTTTCTCAAAGCTTCCGCCGTACCAGCCGAAATAGTGGTTGTATCCTTCCACATCTGTAATTCCGTGAAGTTCGCTGTCAGGGGGAAGCATGCTCACATGGGCCATGGCGGTAAGGCGGCCGGGGTCAAGCTCCTTCACCAGCATATGCAGATTCCGGTGGTTTTCCGCCAGTCCGGGCTGTATGCCGCCAATAGTAATCTCATTGGAAATCCCCCAGAAGCAGATAGAAGGATGGTTGTAATTCTGATAAATCAGTTCCTTCAGCTGCATGCGGCAGTTTTCGTGGGCATCCGGGTCATCGCTCTGGCAGCTGATGTAGGGAATTTCTGCCCAGACGATGAAACCGTACTTGTCGCAGGCATCATAAAAGTCACGGCCGTGCTGGTAGTGGGCCAGGCGTATGGTGTTTGCGCCCAGCTCCGCGATCAGGGCGGCGTCTTCGTAGTGCTGTTCTCTTGTCAGCGCATTCCCCTGCCACAATCTGTCCTGATGTCTTGCAACGCCTCGGAGCATCATAGGGATGCCGTTCAGAAAAAAGCCCTTTTCCGGGTCCACGAAAAAGGAGCGGATGCCGAAAGAGGTGCTTATCTGGTCCGGAGTCTCATTACGGTAAACCAGAGTCGCGGTACAACAGTACAGATATGGGTCATAGACACCCTGCCACAGGTGGGGCGCAGCGAGAAAAATATCAATTTTCGGATGTTCTGCAGGGCGCCAGCTCTCCGCTATATCTTTGCCTTCTGCGTCGGTGATGGTGTAACGTACGGTGTAGTCAGGGGAAGGTTTTACAACCCAGGAGTTCAGGTGCAGAATAGCGCCGTTATCCGTAATTTCCGGGGTTACAGCCAGTCCGGGACCGCCGTGGAAGCTGACATCAAAGTGAGTCTCAGGCAGAAGCAGCAGATTCACACCTCGATACAGCCCACCGTAGAAGGTGAAGTCGGCCAGCTGGGGGTAGATGTGACTTTTGGGTGAATTGTCCGCCAGAATAGTCAATGTATTGACCTCACGGGCGGGACGCAGTGCATCCGTTATGTCTACGGTGAAGGAAGAATAGCCGCCCTCATGGCAGGCAAGTTCTTCTCCGTTTAGCAGAACGATGCCGCTTAAGGAGCAGGCCAGCACCTCAAGGAAGACCCGTGTTCCATCCCGAAGAATGGGAGTGGGAAAGTCTTTCTGATAGCGGCATACGCCCCGGTAATATTCGCCGCTGCCGTCCATACCATCCACTGCGTTCCAGGTGTGGGGCAGAGTCACCGGTTCCCAGTTCCTGCCGTCTCTGGAAAAGCTCCAGTTTTCATTAAAGGAAATGATTTCTCTCATATCTGCCTCGTTTCTATGTCTATGCATCGTCTATGCATCTATGCAATTTGTGCGCATTTCTGATAATGGATTAGTTTTTTCCTTTTTTAGTAGTTTTAATCACTTTAAGAAAAAAAGTATATAGGTGCAACCAATAGTATAATATTTGAGATAAAAGGGATTGAAAATAATACCCTGTCTGCAATGAAAATATGCGGATTGCTGATTCTGGGCATGTTGGCGGCAACGGCAGGCTTTATCCTGGAAAGTAACCGGATAAAAAAATGGAACCCTGATGGTATAAGTCATAAAACCAATAAAGCCAGTGTTATAAGTTTATTTATATGTGTGATACTATATGGGCTTATGTGTATTGTATAAGATATAAGAAAAATCTGTTTTCCAATCAGGGAAAAGGTGGTACAATATAGTAAGCACGTGTCTGCAGGAACGGGCAGATGCACGGCAAATATGCCAAAGGAAGGATTATTGACATGGACAAGATTATTTTGACGGGCGACAGGCCCACCGGAAGACTGCATGTGGGACATTACGTGGGATCCCTGCGCAGGCGGGTAGAATTGCAGAATTCCGGGGAATATAAAAAGACATTTATTATGATTGCTGACGCACAGGCATTGACGGATAACATTGAGAATCCGGAGAAGGTGCGCCAGAATATTATCGAGGTTGCGCTGGATTACATGTCCTGCGGGCTGGATCCCGCGAAATCCACATTGTTCATCCAGTCGCAGATTTCCGAATTGTGTGAGCTGACTTTTTATTACATGGATTTGGTGACTGTAGCCAGGCTGCAGAGGAATCCGACGGTAAAAAGTGAAATACAGATGCGAAATTTTGAGGCAAGTATCCCTGTGGGCTTCTTTACCTATCCTATCAGCCAGGCGGCTGACATTACCGCCTTTAAGGCTACCACGGTTCCGGTGGGAGATGACCAGCTGCCCATGATCGAGCAGACAAGGGAGATTGTGCACAAATTTAATACAGTGTATGAGCCGGTATTGGTGGAGCCGACGGCCCTTTTGCCGGAGAACGATGCCTGCAGGAGGCTGCCGGGAACGGACGGCAAGGCAAAGATGAGCAAGTCCCTGGGTAACTGTATTTATCTGGCGGACACGGCAGATGAGGTGAGAACCAAGATCATGAGCATGTACACTGATCCGCTGCATCTGCAGGTCAGCGATCCCGGACATTTGGAAGGGAACACGGTATTTACTTATTTGGATGCCTTTTGCAGACAGGAGCATTTTGAGCGTTATCTGCCTGATTATGCTGATTTGGATGAGTTAAAGGCACATTATCAGAGGGGCGGCCTCGGTGATGTTAAAGTGAAAAAGTTCCTGAATAACATTATGCAGGAGACGCTGGAGCCTATCCGCAGCCGCAGAAAAGAACTGGAGCAGGATATTCCGGCAGTGTATGAGGTATTGAGGAAAGGGAGTGAAACAGCCCGTGAGGTTGCGGCGCAGACTCTTTCTGAGGTAAAGAGCGCCATGCGGATCAATTACTTTGAGGATGCAGAGTTGATTCGCATGCAGAGGGAAAAGTATGAAGCTTAATGATGATTTTGAAGAATGGGATCAGGATGAAGAGGAAGATACGGCTGTGAAGCCGGCAACCAGGGTGTTTGTTTTTCTGGGACTGGTGGTTGTTGCAGCAATTATCAGCGTAATTTTGTGGAATGTGACCCATCGTAGCAGGGATGAGGGTGGCATTGATAATTCTGCCGGGGAGCAGACGGCAGAGTCAGCGCCTGAAGATAATCCGGAATCCGGTATCGATGCGATATCGGAGGAGAGCCCGGAGTCAGGCCCTGAGACGGCTTCGGGAGAGGGCCGGGAGCCGGAAACTGAGACAGTTTCCGGGGAGGATCCGGAGCCGGGTTCCGAGACGGCTTCTGAGGAGAACCCGGAGTCTGGTTCTGAAGTGGGATCTGAGCCGGCGGAGGCATCGGGCGGAGAACCGGAGGCGCCTGCGTCGGGTACCATGACCTTTGTTGAATGTCAGGACACAGTGACGCCAAAGGATGTGATCAATCTCCGTTCCGCTCCGAGTACAGGGCAGGCGGACAATATTGTAACTCAGGCCACGAACGGAGAAGTGCTGACCAGAACGGGGATCAACAGTGATACAGGTTGGTCCAGATTGGAATATAACGGTCAGACGCTGTATGCAGTCAGCAGATATTTGACTACGGATCTGACTTATCAGCCGCCTGTTGCCGAACCGGATCCCAACGTTGTCAGCACAAAGGACGGCAGAACAATTACTTTTACTGACTGTGATGACAATATTTCTCCAAAAGAGTATGTGAATCTGCGTCTGGAGCCCAGTACCTCGGAGGGCAACGCTACTGTACATTGCAGGCTGGACTATGGTGAGATTGTGCACCGCACGGGAATCAGTGAGGATTTCGGCTGGTCCAGAGTGGAGTATGACGGACATGTGCTTTATGTGGTTACAAGCTACATGTATGTAGTGGAAGAACAATAGATTTTGTGGGATGAATAAAAATTCCTTCGGAGAGAAATACTGGATTTATAATCCAGAAATCCGGAGGAATTTATTTATGAATAAAAGTCAGAAGCTGGGGAAAGCCAGTATAAAGCCGGAGCAGCCGGTTTATATCTTAAGCAGCGGAAGTATAGTGGGCACCAAGGAAGGGCAGGGGCCGCTGGGGCTGCTGTTTGATATGGTGGGTGAGGATGATATGTTTGGCTGTGAGACCTGGGAGGAGGCGGAGAGCAGTCTTCAGAAGGATGCGGTTTATCTGGCGTTGACCAAGGCTGGTTTAAAACCTGAAGAAGTGTCTTTTATCTTCGCGGGTGACTTGCTTGGTCAATCAATAGCCACATCATTTGGTATATCCACCTATCAGATACCACTACTGGGTGTATATGGGGCATGTTCCACCTGTGGAGAGTCATTGACTATTGGAGTCATGAGCATCGCAGGAGGATTTGCGGACAGAGTGGTCTGTGTGACATCCAGCCACTTTGCCAGTGCGGAGAAGGAGTTTCGCTATCCGCTGGATTACGGCAATCAGCGTCCTCTGTCCGCCTCATGGACGGTGACAGGCAGCGGAGCTTTTGTGCTGGGGAACGAGAAAGCGATGCGGGGCAGTGGAACAGAGAACGATGCGGTGCCTGCCGGAAAGGCAAAGGCCAGAGCACGCATCACAGGTATGACAGTGGGCAAGATTGTTGATTACGGTCTGAAGGATTCCATGAATATGGGCGCCTGTATGGCTCCGGCAGCTGCCTCTACCATTGAACAGCATTTTATTGACTTTAATAGTCAACCGGAGGATTACGATAAAATCATTACGGGAGACTTAGGTAAGGTGGGACAAAGAGTGCTCATTGACCTGCTTCGTGAGAAGGGGATTGACATTTCCGATCAGCATATGGACTGCGGCATTGAAATCTATGATGGGGATTCACAGGATACTCATGCGGGAGGAAGCGGCTGTGGCTGTTCTGCGGTCACCCTGTCCGCCTATATTTTGAAGCAGCTGGAGGAGAAAAACTGGAAGAAGGTGCTCTTTATGCCTACGGGAGCGCTGCTCAGCAAGACCAGTTTTAACGAGGGAAAAAGTGTTCCGGGAATTGCCCATGGGCTGATCATAGAGTCGATCTGAGGAGAATCCGGTATGAGTATTTACCGCCCTATATGTGTAAATGTGTCAGCCATGGCAGGAAGCCCTGGCTGACATTTTTATTCCGCGCCGGCGCTGCTTGTACAGGAAAGCGTTTGACAGAATTTGGAAACCGTCATACACTTGTTATAGATGCGATTGAGTGGAACATTTTCAGGGGACAAGCAGATGAGAATTCAAAATCCGGTTATCAGGGGGTTCTATCCGGACCCGAGTATTTGCAAGGCAAACGGGAAATATTATTTAGCCTGCAGTTCCTTTCAATATTTTCCGGGGGTGCCTGTCTTTGAAAGCGAAGATTTAGTGAACTGGAAGCAGGCTGGGCACTGCCTGACCAGGCTGGATCAGGTGGAACTCCACAGGATTAACAGCTCGGGAGGTGTGTTTGCGCCGACTCTGCGGTATCATGATGGCACCTTTTATATGGTAACGAACAACAATACTTTCGGCCGTAATTTTTATGTCTCGGCCGGGGATATTGCCGGAGATTGGTCTGCGCCGATATTTGTGGATCAGGAAGGAATTGATCCGTCACTGCTGTTTGATGGAGACAAGGTGTATTTTACCAGCAACGGTTCGGATGCTGACGGCAAAGGCTGCATTTTGCAGTGTGAGATTGATATTGAGACGGGAAGGAAGCTGACAGACAGTATACCCGTGTGGAGCGGAAGCGGCGGAAGATATCTGGAATCGCCACATCTGTATCACATCGGGGATTGGTATTATCTCATGGCTGCGGAGGGCGGCACAGAGTATGGGCATATGATCACATATGCAAGAAGCAGGCACCCCTTTGGGCCATTTGAAGCTTATCCCGGAAATCCGGTGCTGACAAACCGGAACCTGGGGGGAAACGAGAATATAATACAGGGTATCGGGCATGGGGATTTGATACAGGATGAACATGGAAACTGGTTTATTGTGTGTCTTGGCTTCCGGCAGTCGGGTATTTGGAGTCCTTTTCATCATCTGGGCAGGGAAGTGTTTCTGGCACCGGTGCAATGGCAGGAGGATGGCTGGTTTACGGCAGGTGACTGCGGGGTGGTGAATCAGTGGATGGAAGTGCCGATGAAGGTCAGGCAGCAAAACGTGCGGCAATATGACTTTTCCGCTGAAAATGGCCTTAAGGACATGAGATGGATTTATTTGCGGGATCGCAGGGAAGAAAATTACGGAGAAAAGGACGGAAGCCTGATACTGCGAGGCACACCGGTGACACTGAACCAGGCGGACAGTCCTACCTTTGTGGGAGTGCGTCAGTCGGAGTTTGACACGCAGCTGCGCGTCATTGTGTCCGGAGATGCCGCCGAGGCGGGTATCACCTTTTACATGGACGAGAGCCAGCATTATGATCTGGCGAGAGTCGCAGATGAGGGCGGTGTAAAGGTGATTCTGCGGCTGCGCGTGGGAGATGCGGAGAGCATTGTAGAGAAACTGGCGGTCCCGGAATCGGCAGAGCTGGAGGTCTGCTCCGATGCGGAATGGTATGAGTTTTTCTGTTATGCGGAGGGTGTCAGAAGGTGCCTGGGCAGGGCGCGGACAAAATATCTTTCCTCCGAGGTTGCAGGCGGCTTTACCGGTGTTGTCATGGGGCTGTACGCTGTGGACGGAAATGGACGCTGTGCCAGGTTCGAAGGGCTGAACTGGAGACAGGGAGAATGATATCGGACAAGAAGCGCTGAAAGCGCGAATTTGCGATAAAGGAGGAGAGCAGTATGAAATTCAGTAACGGTTGCTGGCTGCAAAAGGAGGGCTGTGCATGTTTTTCACCGGCGGAGGTGTACTTTACCAAAGTGGAGCCGGATATGGTGACAATCTGCGCGCCTACGGGCAAGATTACCAGCAGGGGAGCAACACTGGGAGGCATTAATCTCACGATTCAGATTTCCGCACCTTATCCGGAAGTGTTGAGGATTCAAACCTTTCACTATATGGGGGTGCAGCGGAAAACTCCTTCCTTTGAGATTGCCGAGCCCCGGAAAGGACTTATGGAGGCAGAGGAAACAGATGAACTGCTGATCGTCAAAAACGGCAATCTTCGTGTGGAGATATGCAAAAGCAATGGTGCCATCACCTTTTTCCGGGGCAGCGAGAAACTGACTTCCAGCGGGGCGAAGGATTTGGCTTATATGAAGACAGACTGGAAGGGAGATGCCTACAATCGAAGGCAGGATGATGCGTACATGCGCGAGCAGCTTTCCTTAGGGGTAGGCGAGCTGATCTACGGTCTGGGCGAACGCTTCGGTGCGTTTGTCAAGAACGGGCAGAGCATCGACATCTGGAATGAGGATGGCGGCACCAGCACGGAGCAATCCTACAAGAATATTCCTTTCTATCTTTCCAACAAGGGTTACGGTGTGTTTGTAAACCATCCGGAGAGGGTCTCCTTCGAGGTGGCAAGCGAGATGGTGACAAAGGTCGGATTTACCGTGGCGGGTGAAAGCCTGGATTATTTCCTGATCAACGGCCCGTCCATGAAGGATGTGCTGGTGCGTTATACGGACATTACAGGAAAACCTTCTCTGCCGGCGCCCTGGACCTTTGGGCTGTGGTTGTCCACTTCATTTACCACTAATTATGATGAGGCTACCGTAAACAGTTTTGTGGACGGTATGCTTGACCGGAAGATTCCGCTTTCTGTGTTCCACTTTGACTGTTTTTGGATGAAGGATTTCTCCTGGTGTGACTTTAAATGGGATTCCAGAGTGTTCCCTGACCCGGAGGGGATGCTTCGCAGACTTCACGACAAGGGATTGAAGATCTGCGTGTGGATAAACAGTTATGTAGGGCAGGAATCCTCCATTTTTGAGGAAGGGGTGAAAGGCGGTTACTTCCTGAAACGTCCAAACGGTGATGTCTGGCAGTGGGATATGTGGCAGCCGGGACTTGCCATTGTGGACTTTACCAATCCGGAGGCATGTAAGTGGTATTCAGACAAGCTGGAAGCTCTGATGGACATGGGGGTTGACTGCTTTAAGACGGATTTTGGCGAGAGGATTCCTACGGATTGCGTGTATTATGACGGCTCGGATCCTGAGAAGATGCACAATTATTATACCTATCTCTACAATAAGACGGTTTATGACGTCATCAAAAAGAAGAAGGGTGAGAAGGAAGCGATTCTCTTTGCGCGTTCGGCCACTGCAGGCGGGCAGAAGTTCCCCGTACACTGGGGCGGTGACTGCTGGTCTGACTATGAATCCATGGAGGAGAGCCTGAGGGGCGGCCTTTCTTTGACAAGTTCAGGTTTTGGTTTCTGGAGTCATGACATCGGCGGATTTGAGAGCACTTCCACTCCTGATGTTTACAAGAGGTGGTGTGCTTTCGGCCTGCTCTCCACCCATTCCAGACTTCACGGCTCTACATCCTACAGGGTGCCCTGGGCATATGACGAGGAGGCGGTGGATGTGGTGCGCTTTTTCGCACAGCTGAAAGCATCTCTGATGCCGTATCTGTATCGCAATGCGGTAGAGACCTCAAAAACCGGTATTCCTATGATGCGCAGTATGCCGCTTGAGTTTCCGGAGGACAGGAACTGTTCCTACATAGCCACCCAGTATATGTTGGGCGACTCTCTGCTGGTGGCACCGGTCTTCAATGAGGACAGTCTGGCTGAGTATTATCTGCCGGAAGGCATCTGGACAAACTATCTCACCGGCGAGGAGAGAGAAGGCGGGAAGTGGTACAGAGAGAAACACGGTTATCTGAGCATCCCGCTGTATGTGAAAGAGGGCAGCATTGTGGCAAGCGGTGCGCACAATGAGAATGCAGTTTATGATTACGCTGACGGCGTGGCCTTTAAGGTATACCGGGTGAAGGACAGTCAGACGTTGAAGTCCGCTGTATATGATGAAAGTGCAGCAGCGCTGACTGAAATTTCTGTAATAAGAAGCGGAAACACCTGTAAGATTAAGGTATCTGCGGAAAAGCCATGTACGGTGAAACTGATGAATGTGACTTCTCCGGTAAAGGTTGCGGCCGGTGAACATGCGCATCAGTATCTGATGGAGGATGGAAAGAATCTGGTGATTGCCTTTGAAGGCAGCGGAGAAGTTGAAGTACTGTTTCAGTAGAACGGCCGGTTCAAGACTCCGCGTTGCAGTGGGCAGAAGCAGCGGAAAAAGTGATCCGGGATAATGATATGTTCGGAGGAATTCTTCAGAAAAGAGTCAGCCCCCCCAGAAAGAGGTAAAACCCCCGAAAGGGGAGAAAACCTTTGGGGGGCTGACTGATTTAAGCTACTGTTGATTGTTTAAAAGAGCCTGGAGCCGTTGAATCTCAGCATTCTGCCGGGCGATAGTGTTGTCCTTTTCAGCGATGGTGTTGTCCTTTTCAGCGATGGTGTTGTCCTTTTCAGCGATAGTGTTGTCCTTTTCAGCGATAGTGTTGTCCTTTTCAGCGATGGCATTTTCTTTTTCAACAATGGCGCTGTCCAATTCGGCAATCTGGCGTATTTTTTCATCAAGTTCCTTGTAGAATAAATCCACCTCTGTCATAATTGATTCATCGGTCATCTCGGCAATTACCTCCATTTCTGCATAACGGGTATAAATGTGGCGATATAAGAGCCGGGTGTAACTCATTAATTGTCTGGCATCTGCCACCGTAATATTACCAACATTTAAATTATTTTCTATATTTTGAATTATATCATTTTGAATTAAATATGTCAACTTAGTAATGTTTTCTTCGGAGTATTTTTCCTCTGACAATTTACGGAGTTTTAACAGATGAAACGGAATCAGGGCAATCATTTTCCTGTCATTAAGTTCCTGCGCCGTGATATCGGGAAGCTTTAAAACCGGTACACGGTAAAGAAAGCCTCCCTGGGCGCCGAAATCCAAAGTCAGTTCATAGGTTGCCGGAATATTACCTTCGCAGTAGAGGTAAATTATCTTTGGCTCCGGAAAATAATAGATAAGGCGTTCGCCTGCTTTCTGTCTGTTTTGATAAGCGTGGCCAAAACCGTATTCAAATACTCGCAAAACAATATCATTGTCGCGCTCCATCTGTGCTTCCATATGATAACTGTGACTACAGCCTATGGTGACGATGGTATCGGCAAGCCGCCGGGTCAGGTCTTTGCTCTCTGATTCGGTCCAGTTATATGTAATTTTGCTGTCCGGTGGATAATCGGTTCCGAATAAGCCGTTGATAAGATTCGTAACTGCGACGCTGGAAAGTGTCAGAATCTTTTTGAAAAGCTTATCATAGATTTGAGCGATCTTCTCTGCCATTGCGGTTCCTCCTGCGTAGATGTGCATAATAGAATGTTTGAGAAATTGATAAAAAGAGCCTGATATTTTCTGAAAAAAACAGATGCGGGAAAAAAGTCCTGACAGAGCAGGAAGTTTCAACAGATAACTGACATAAAACAGACGAATGCCTAATTGAAACATACACAGTATAACAGAAATTACGAGGCAATGCAACAAAAATATAAAAATGTTACATTTTGTCGAAAATTCGTTGTTTTTGGAAAGGTATGACAGGAATTTTGTGCTATGCCGAAACAAATTTACGGATACTTAAAAAATTATTGACTAACAATAATTTCTGATGTACCATATGAATGTAAAATTATTGCAAAACGATAATTACACGCCAAGACTTGGAGATATGAGGAGGAGAGAAAATGAGTTACTTTGCATTTCCATGGGAACAGATTGGAATTTGGCTCAGGAAACTTTCCCTGGCCGGCGCAGCAGGAAATATGGCGGCCTGGATTTTGTTCGCAGTGATCGGAGGCTGTCCGTTGATCTTATGGGGGATGATTGTCAGACGAAAGAAAAGCAGCAGGATTGATTTACTTCTGTCGGTGCTGAGCCTTACCTTGTTTTCAGGTCTCTGGTTCCTGATAAATCCTTCTTATCTGGAGGCATACTTATTTCCGGCGGGTATGGGAGAAATGGGGAAATGCGCATTTGCGCTGGCTATAGACAGTGTTCTGCTGTGCTGGCTGCTTCTGCGGTTTCTTGGAAGCAGCGGGAAGATGGAGAAAAAAACTCTGTTGAGAAGTCTGGAAATTATGCTGGGTCTTTATGTGGCGCTGAATGCGGTGTCAATTTTGTTTCAGGGAGGTGCGGAACTTTTGTCGGCATGGAAGTCTGTTGGTGTAAGTGTGTCGGGAGACATGAAATGGATGCTGACACCGGAGATTGGTTTCACGGAAGGGAGGAGCATGGGGCTCAGCCGGTGTTTGCTGGTAATTCAGACGTTCTGCCGTTATCTGCCGGAGCTGCTGGGACTTGCCCTATGCGTGGTGGCAATCTGCTTTTTACACAGCTGCGAGCAGAACAGTTTCAACGAAGACAGCCTGAAGCAGGTAAAGCGATTGAAAAAATTAAGCGCCTGTTCTCTGGGAGCAGTCCTTGGAACAAATGTGTGCGTGAATCTGCTGCAGCTGGTTTTTGCCAGGTATATTTACAGCAGCAACTATACTCTTGTGTTTCCAATCAAACACGTAATATTTATACTGGGGGTGCTGATGCTGTCCCGGTTTTGGCTGGAAAGTAAAAAACTGAAGGATGACAATACATTATTTATCTAGATAACGGGAGGAAATATGGGAATACGAATCTGTCTGGATGAAATTTTACGGGCGCGACATATGACTTCCAAGGAGTTGTGCGGACTGGTGGAAATTACAGAGGCAAACTTGTCCATTCTCCGCAGTGGAAAGGCAAAGGGTGTGCGCTTCGGCACAATCAACAGAATCTGCTATTATCTGCAGTGTGATGTGGGAGACATTTTGAAATTTGACGGTAAGCTGGACGTGGAGGACCAGAATGGTGAGGGGTAGAATGGTGAGGAGTAGAATAGTAAGCGGCAAAATGGTGAGGAGCAAAATGGTGAGCGGTAAGACTGCGAGGAGGAACAAAATAATGAACAGCGGTAAGAACGGTATTGAGAGCAGGAAAAGGCTGTGTACTGTTCTGGCGCTGGCTTTTTCGGCCTGTCTGCTCACCGGCTGCAGGCTTGCCCTGGAGGAGGTTCAGGTACAGGATTCGGCGGAAGACAGGCTGGTGGGAGTGTTTGTAACGGAAGAATATCTCCACAGAGGAACATCGGAACTGACGGTGAATTCCGGGGGAGAAATTTCCTTTGTGGAAAACAGGGAGCGGATTGAAGGAACACTTATTTTTGATGAACACGGGCCGAAGGATATAGTCTTTGACGGAATAGAAGGTTACGGAATGTATTACATTGCATCATGGAATGAAGAACTGGAAATATACACTTCATATGCGATTGCAGATGATGTTTTCTCGGATAGGTATTGGGCAACGACCGGAAATGATACTTCTGAGGACAATACGGTGGAGGCAACTATTTATGTGGATCAGGGCGGTCCTGCCGGTCTTTTTTATAATCCGGTTTATCAGACTGCACAGGGCGATGTCTATATGCAGCCGGGAACCGGGCTGTTATGGGCGGAAGGTGAGTGTGGGTCATCTTCAGCGTATACTATGTCGCAGGAATGGAAAGCTACGGAAAACGGACAGGAAACAGCTTGGAAAAGCAGCTTTATCATACACAATGTCTGTTCGGACGGGACAGTATCTTACAATCTGTTGTTCATGGGAGAAGACAACAGGGTAGCGGAGGTTATGACAGGGGATGAACTTGTGAAAATGTGGGAGGCCGGGAAGTGGGAGCTTGCGGTTCCCACGGAAACCGCCTATCTGATTCTGGAGCAGGAGAATGGCAGCGGAGATACACGGCGCACTCTCTGCAACAGGGGAGAAGCGTCGCTGGAATTTCTGCAAAACGCGGACGGCGGATACATGGTGAAACGACAGATGAACATCCTGTGGGAGTAGTTTTGCACGGCTGATAGCAGGCATGACTAAACAAATGCCTGTATAACTTCATTAAGCCGGAAAATCTGTACATCCGCCCCGGGTAGTGCTATACTGGACATAGTATCTGAAGGCTTGTTTATGACAGGAAGCCGTTTGCATTTTTAGGGGGATTTATTTTATGAAAAGAAAAATCAGAGGGATGACCGGGGCGTGGATGGGAATTTTGCTGGCGGTATGCCTGTGCTGTTTGACCGGCTGCGGTCAGGGGG
>CAMWJV010000051.1 GCA_947174665.1 uncultured Lachnospiraceae bacterium | reverse complement strand
CAGCCTATCAGGTACAGGCTGGATGAACGGGCTGTAAAGCCGGTGGTTTCAATATCAAAAAACAAAATGCGCTCAAGAGGCGCAAGCCTTTCAAGGGGATAGGAAATAGAAAAGTTTTCCAGGGTTTCCTCGGAAATTCTCATGGTAAACCTCCTAATCTGCTGTCACACTGCGTGTTAGTATAATACTATCTGAGAAAAATGCTGCATTTGCGTTTTTTCGGGATGAGAAATGCCATGTTTTTCGGCATCTCTCGGTGTGAGACTTAGAATTTCTCCGCGAAACAGCCTATGCTGTGAGCGGTTAGAAATTCTTCTCACACTATTATAGCATAAAATTTAATTTAACAGTAGTATTTCTGCAAAAAAAATAGTATATTTAATGTGAGTGGTTCTGCAAAGTTCGACAGAAATCCGCAGAAGACAGTATGAACAGGGAAAGGACGTAGAAAAGGTATGGCAAAGTTGACATTTGTGGGCGGCATACATCCCTACGATGGCAAGGATCTGTCCAAGGACAAACCGATTCAGGACATACTTCCGGGGAATGAACTGGTATATCCGCTTTCCCAGCACATCGGTGCTCCGGCGAAGGCGATAGTTGCTAAGGGGGACAGGGTACTTGCCGGGCAGAAGATAGCCGAGAGTGGAGGGTTTGTCTCCGCACCGATCCATGCAACTGTGTCGGGAACGGTCAAGACAATTGAACCCAGGCGGGTGGTGACCGGAGACATGATCATGAGCATTGTGGTGGAAAATGATGGGCTGTATGAGGATGCAGGATTTTATCCCCAGGCATCGTTGGAAGAACTGGGCCGGGAAGATATTATAGGCATTATCCGCGAGGCGGGTATCGTCGGTATGGGCGGGGCAGGTTTTCCGACTCACGTTAAGCTGTCGCCGAAGGAGCCGGAGAAAATAGAGTATGTGATCGCAAACTGTGCGGAGTGTGAGCCCTATCTTACCTCTGATTACCGCAGAATGCTGGAGGAGCCTGAGAAACTTATCGGCGGTTTGAAAATTCTGGTAAGTCTTTTTGAAAATGCTCAGGGCCAGTATGCACATGGGATTATCGCGGTGGAGGATAACAAACCGGATTGCATTGCGCTTTTGCGGCAGTTGACAAAAGATGAACCGGGAATCAGCGTTAAGGCGCTGAAGACCAAGTACCCGCAGGGTGGTGAGCGGCAGTTGATCTATGCCACCACGGGCAGAAAGATCAATTCTACCATGCTCCCAGCAGATGTGGGATGTGTGGTGAATAATGTAGATACCATCGTGGCTGTATATCGAGCTGTCATTGAAGGTCGTCCGCTGATGGAAAGGATAGTCACCGTCACAGGTGATGCGGTGGCAAATCCCGGGAACTTCAGAGTGAAGATCGGTATGAGTTATCAGGAGATTCTGGAGGCGGCGGGGGGCTTTAAGATCAAGCCCGAAAAGATTGTCTGCGGTGGTCCAATGATGGGATTTGGAATGTTTGATTTGAATGTTCCGTCCACAAAGACATCGACAGCGCTTCTGGGACTTTCCAGAGATGATGTGGCGGCGATGGAGCCGGGCCCCTGCATCAACTGCGGGCGCTGCGTGGAGGTATGTCCCGGCAGAGTGATTCCCAGCAGGCTTGCGGACTATGCGGAGCATTTTGATGAAGAGGCGTTTCTGGCGAATCACGGGATGGAATGCTGTGAATGCGGGTGCTGCAGCTTTATCTGTCCGGCAAAGCGGCCGCTGACCCAGGAGATTAAGTCCATGCGCAAAATACAGCTGGCAAAGAAGAAAAAGTAGGAGGAAGGGTATGAGCGGATTATTTAAAGTATCATCAAATCCCCATGTTCGTTCCAGAGTGACGACGAACGGTATCATGCTGGCTGTCATTATTGCACTGATGCCTGCCGCCGGCTTTGGAATCTATAATTTCGGCCCCAGAGCGGTTGCAGTCATTCTGGTGACGATTGCCAGTACAGTTCTGACGGAGTTTTTGTTCGGGCTGTACAAAAAGAAAATGACTATTACCGATCTGTCTGCGGTGGTGACCGGGCTTTTGCTTGCGTTGAACCTGCCGGTGACAATTCCGCTGTGGATGGCGGCCCTTGGCGGTGTGTTTGCCATCCTCGTGGTAAAAATGCTGTTCGGCGGCCTGGGACAGAATTTTATGAATCCGGCGCTGGCGGCCAGGTGTTTTCTGTTGATTTCATTTCCGACTGCCATGGCGGGTAAGGCCTTCGAATGTGATGCTTATACAGGCGCTACACCGCTGGAGATTTTAAAGAATGGCGGTCAGGTCAATGTGATGGACATGGTGATCGGCCGCACTTCGGGTACTATCGGAGAAACTTCCGTCATAGCATTGGTTATCGGGGCATGTATCCTGATCCTGCTGGGAATCATTGACCTGCGGATACCCGGGAGCTACATAGTGACATTTGTGGTGTTTCTGGTGGTGGTTGATCTGGCAAAGGGACAGTGGATTTCACCTGCGTATCTCACGGCACAGCTGGCGGGCGGCGGACTGATGCTGGGTGCTTTCTTCATGGCAACGGATTATGTGACAAGACCCATCACTATCAAGGGGCAGTATCTGTTTGGAATCTTTCTTGGAATCATGACCGGCGTGTTCCGTGTCTTCGGATCAGGGGCGGAGGGAGTTTCCTATGCTATTATCCTGGGCAATCTGCTGGTGCCGCTGATCGAAAAAGTTACGAAACCGAAAGCCTTCGGATACGAGAAGGGAGGCAGACGCAGTGAAAAATAAGAGTGATGTTTCCACAATGCTTAAGGAAGCAGGAATTCTTTTCTGCATTACGCTGATCGCGGGACTGCTGCTTGGGTTCGTCTATGAACTGACAAAGGAGCCCAGGAGAATTCAGCAGGAAAAGGCCATTCAGGAAGCGTGTATAGCAGTGTTTCCGGATGCGGAAGAGCAGGGAATGGAACTGCAGTTTGAGGACACAGGCTATGTGCCGGATGAGACGCTGGCTGCAGATCTTGCAGGAAACAATGTCAGGATCGGCACAGTATTTGCTGCCTATAACAATGGTACACTCTACGGATATGTGGTGGAGTCCGTTTCCACCAAGGGCTATGGCGGCGACATTGTACTCTATGTGGGCGTAGGGACGGACGGGACGGTGAACGGCGTTTCCATCACGGAGATTTCCGAGACCGCCGGACTTGGCATGAAGGCCCCCAGTGTGCTGACTCCGCAGTTTGCAGGGAAAAAGGTGGAGAGCTTTGTCTTTACTAAAAGCGGTGCGGCGGCGGAGAATGAGGTGGATGCCATCAGCAGTGCAACTATTACCACCAGAGCTGTCACCAACGCGGTAAACGGCGGGCTTAAGGTAGCCTTGGGACTGCTGAAGGGAGGTGCTGTCAATGAATAAGGCTGCCGAGAGACTTTACAACGGTTTTGTCAAGGAAAACCCTACCTTTGTGCTGATGCTGGGCATGTGCCCTACGCTGGCCGTCACTACATCAGCCATCAACGGACTGGGCATGGGCCTGACCACTATGGTGGTGCTGGCGCTGAGTAATTTATTCATATCGCTGCTCAGGAAAATTATTCCCAACAGGGTCCGTATTCCGGCGTTTATAGTTATTATTGCATCCTTTGTGACCATTGTGCAGCTGCTGCTGGAGGCATATCTGCCTTTTCTGAATAAGTCCCTGGGGGTTTACATTCCTCTGATCGTGGTGAACTGCATTATTCTGGGCCGGGCGGAGGCATATGCATATTCCAATCCGCCTTTTGCCTCCCTGTTTGACGGTATCGGCATGGGGCTTGGTTTCTCCTTTGCGCTGACCTGTATCGGTGCAGTGAGAGAACTGCTGGGTGAAGGGAAATTCTTCGGTCTGACCCTGCTGCCGGATTCTTTTGAACCCATCGGAATATTCGTGCAGGCTCCGGGTGCGTTCTTTGTGCTGGCATGTCTGGTGGCTCTGCAGAATTATATCAAAGGAAAGCGGAAGAAGGCGGGAAAGCCTTACGAGAAGATCGGCTCCGGCTGCAGCGAGGACTGTATGAACTGTTCCGAGCAGGGCTGCAGCAGGCGCTTCTATGATGAAAATGCGAAGAGTGCAGATTCGGAAAAGGAGGGGAAGTAGATGGTTGCCATGGGAATTCATAAAATCGGAGAGTTCCTGCTGTTATTGGTCAGTACCTCCCTGGTGAGCAATGTTGTTCTCAGCCAGTTTTTAGGGCTGTGTCCTTTTCTGGGAGTATCCAGGAAGGTGAAGACCGCAGGAGGCATGGGGGTGGCGGTTATCTTTGTCATTACCCTGGCAAGCGCTGTAGCGGGAGCTATCAATAAATTTGTGCTGATCAAATTTAATGTTCAGTATCTGGACACTATTGTGTTTATACTGGTCATTGCGGCACTGGTACAGTTTGTGGAGATGTTTTTAAAGAAATCCATGCCTTCCCTCTATGAGGCGTTGGGAGTGTATCTGCCTCTGATCACTACCAACTGCGCAGTGCTGGGCGTTGCGATCAGCAATGAGCAGGCAGAGTATGGAATCGGCATGGGGACACTGGTGGGCTTCGGCACAGCGGTGGGATTTACCGTTGCCATTGTAATTCTTGCAGGTATTCGTGAGAAGATTGAGTATAACGATGTGCCCGAGTCCTTTAAGGGGATGCCCATGGTGCTGCTGACTGCGGGCCTGATGGCAATCGCCTTTATCGGGTTTTCGGCACTGTCCGGAGCAATGTAGAAAGGAGGATGACACATGAGCGGGATAGGAATTATTACGGCCACCACAGTGGTCGGTGTAGTTGGTATCTTTGTCGGCCTCTTTCTGGGTGTTGCGGGTATCAAATTCAAGGTAAAGGTTGACGAGAAGGAGGAGGCAGTGCTGGCGGCGCTGCCCGGGAATAATTGCGGTGGCTGCGGATTCGCAGGCTGCTCCGGCCTGGCAGCAGCAATTGCAAAAGGTGAGGCACCGGTGAACGCCTGCCCCGTAGGCGGTGATGCAGTAGGAAAACAGATTGCGGAAATCATGGGTGTGGAAGCGGAGAACACGGTGAGACAGGTGGCTTTTGTGGCCTGTCAGGGAGACTGTGAGAAGGCGAAGCAGGATTATGATTATTACGGGATAGAGGACTGCCGAATGATGAGCTTTGTGCCCGGAGGCGGACCCAAGTCCTGCAACAGCGGCTGCCTTGGTTTTGGCACCTGTACAAAGGTCTGCCCTTTTGATGCAATTCATGTGGTGAACGGTGTTGCGGTGGTGGATAAGGAGAAATGTAAGGCCTGCGGTAAGTGTATTGCCGTATGCCCCAAGAAACTGATCTCCCTGATACCTTATGATGCAAAACTGGCGGTGGCATGCAGTTCCAGGGACAAGGGGCCGGTTACCATGAAGGCCTGTCAGACGGGATGTATCGGATGCGGTATCTGCGTAAAGAACTGTCCCAGCCAGGCAGTCTCGGTGACGGAGTTTAATGCCACAATTGACCAGGAGAAGTGTACGGGCTGCGGTACCTGTGCGGAGAAGTGCCCTAAGAAAGCGATTGTGAAAATATGAAACTGCATGATGATTATGATGACCACTCCGGCATGACGCCCACAGTAGTCATGACCATAGTGGCAGTAACAGTGTTTATTGCTATTATTCTGGTGGTGGTTCTTATGGCGAACAGCGGAGGCAGGGGAAACGGCCCCGGAACTCAGAGTACGGTGCAGCAGCCGGAGAATACGTCTCCCGTCATTCTTTCGCCGGAAACGGACAGTATCCCCTCGGGGAGCGGCCTGCATCCGGACGATTTTGACTTCTGGGACAAATATCCCCCTAAAGAAGAGGAGACGGCAAAGCCTCAGGAACCGGTGGAGCAGGAGAAGGTGGAGAATGATCCTGCCACCGACGGAAAGCATACTCTGGTGGTGGATGGTGCCGGCAAGGAGGAGTGGGTGCTGATCAGTCCTTATCTTCCCAAGCATGAATATGATTTTACCAGGCTGGTCTGCCAGTCCGACAGGATGAAATATTATGAGAACGGCAAACAGGTATCCTATATAGGTGTTGATGTTTCAAAGCTGCAGGACTATATCGATTTTGTGAAGGTGAAGAAGGCAGGGATTAACTTTGTCATGATTCGCGTAGGGGCAAGAGGCTATGGAACGGGGCAGCTGATCGTGGATGAATATTTCAGTGAAAACATAAAGCGAGCTACGGATGCGGGGCTTGATGTGGGTGTATATTTTTACTCCCAGGCCATTACGCAGGAGGAGGCCATAGAGGAGGCTAATCTGGTTTTGGAAAATCTGGGAGAGTACGAGATATCCTATCCGGTGGCCTATGATATGGAACTGGTGCCGAACGACAGCTCGCGGATTGATGCTCTGAGTAAGTCAGAGCGCACAAATATTACAAAGGCATTTCTGGATACGATAGAGAAAGCGGGACATAAGACAGTTATATACGGAAACAAGGAGTGGCTGATTAAAAAGATTGACATGTCCAAGCTGACGGCGTATGATGTCTGGCTGGCACAGGAGGCGGATATTCCCGATTATCCTTATAAATTTACCATGTGGCAGTACAATACTCAGGGCTCTGTGGACGGGATAGCCGGACCTGTAAACCTGAACATCAGCTTTATTGACTATGCGGAGAAATGAAGGAAAAGTTCTTTCGTTACGGGCGGTAATCAAGTATCTTCCGGGAAATCTGCAGGGAAGAGTATATTTCCGCATATTTGCTGGGTGAGAGATTCTCGATGTAATTGGGCAGGAATTTTTTCACCACGCCGTTTTTGTGCAGTACATCTATTGCTTTGTTGTAAGCGATTGCCGCTGTGATCTCATCATCATAGCGTCCTACGATATAATTTCCACGGATATGAATGCGGACAGTATAAATATGCTGTCCGTTTTTCTGTTCAGGGGAAACCCCGTGATAGATATTCAGAATTTCCAGATTTTCCCTCCTGAAATCATCAGAATCTCCGTTGATAAAACGGTAATCTATGCCTTCCCTGGCATAGGGCTTGATGCCGTATCTTGAGACAATACTGACCTGCAGGCCGTAATCAGCTACAAAATAGTGGTTGCCCCTGCACATGATCTTATGGGAGGAATAATAGAACAGATCATCCGGATCAAACTTCAGCACCCGGGAGGGAGACAGATAATAATAAAACATTCTTTTGCCGATATAGATCGGATTGCCGAAATAGAGACTGTTGTCACGGAAGTTGGCGAGACATACCCACTTTTCAAAAGGAAGCATACTTTCTTCAATATAGGTTTCCGGTGTGCAGGTGGTATCCTCCAGGATGCGGCGTCCCTCCAGATAAGCGGCATGGGCTTCCTCCGAAGTGATAAAACTGCCAAGACTGATATGTTTTCTCCGGTAAGTGAGAGAGGCACGAAAATAAGGCTCCCCGCTTTTCCTGAAAGCAGGGAACACACCTTCCTGGCGGTGCTTTTCAGCCGTGTCCGACATGGGTGATTTTTCCATATCTGCAGTTCCTTCCTGCAATGCCTTATTTTTGCATTACAACAGCAGTATAACATTCAAGGTATATAACAGGCAATACTTTCATATATTGTAACTGTTCAGGGACATGCAAATGATTCCGAACAGTTTGGACAAGTATGAAAGGACAGGATGCGTATATATGTATAAAAAAGCATTGAGCCTGTTGCTGCTTTGTAATCTGATCATTCTCATAGGGGGTATCTGCGTCTATGGGATTGCAAGGGCGGAGCAGGCAGCCGGACCGGCATTACTGCTGAGACTTGAGGAGATGGAGGCAAGGGCAGGAGAGCGGGGAATGTGGGAGACGCCTGATGGCGGAGTAAGCGGCGGAATCGGAATCGCGGACGTGGTTGTATCAGAACAGCGTGTGGTGAATTACTGTGTGGTTGAGCAGGGGGAATACCGTTTCCTTGAGGAGGACGAGTTGGAGGTACTTCAGCGGATTGTGGAGGCGGAGGCCGGCAACGAGGATGAAGACGGGAAGCTTCTGGTGGCAAATGTAGTGCTGAACCGCGTGGACAGCGACAGATTTCCGGAAACAGTGACAGAAGTGGTCTTCCAGCAGTCAAAAGGGGTCACACAGTTTTCACCGGTAGCCAGTGGGAGAATTTACTCCGTAGAGGTCAGCGAGGAGACTATCGCGGCGGTGGAGAGGGCTCTTGCAGGGGAGGATATCTCCCAGGGGGCGCTGTATTTTGCAGCGAGAAAATATGCCAGCAGCAGTAAGATGAGATGGTTCGACGAAAAGCTTACTTTTCTGTTCCGCCATGGCGGACATGAGTTCTATAAGTAAACCGCCGAACTGTAGCACAAAATGCTTGCCATGTGGGGATATTTATGGGATAATTACTTTGTTCTTTGCAAAGAACGGTCGAACGGACGGAACAATGTGGCACTTTGAGGATGAAGGACGATAGAATGGACAATAACAAGTCATGGAATAGCATTGGGAAAGAAATTCGGGATGCTGTTGAAACGGCTTTGAAGACAGGAGATTTCAAAGATTTGGGTGACACCGTGGTTGATGCGGTGTCAGATGTGGCGCGGGATGTGACTGCAAAGGTCGGACAGGCTGTCTCAGGTATCACCGGTGAGAACCAGACTTCAAAATGGGAAAATGCTACCAGAGAGCGCAAGTATGCGCAGGAGGAGCAGCGGGCGAAGCAGGCGGAAATTGTGAGACAGCGGGCACCTTTCAAAAAGGTGGGACGAATTTCCAGTGTACTTTACAAGGTGTTTGGAGGTATCGGAACCGGCGTTATGGGAATTCTCTCAGCGGTTTTTTTAGGGATAAGCCTTGGAAACGGAGGCGGCTGGTGGATTACCTTTTTTGTGCTGTCCATGGTTCTGGCGGTTTTTATAACGATGATCGGCGTAGGCTGCAAACAGAAAAAAAGACTGAATCGGGCTGAAAAATACCTGGAGCTTGCGGGAAATAACCACTATATCAATCTGGAGGATCTGGCGCTCCACACCAACGCGACTCCCCAATTTGTACTGAAGGAAATCAGGAAGATGCTGGAAGCCGGCCACTTTCCTCAGGGACATCTGGATGCCCGGGAAAGCTGTCTGATGTTGGATGACAAGATATACAGAGAATACCTGAGTCTGGAAAAGCAGAGGAAGATACAGGAGAGGGAGCAGCGTGCGCAGGAACTGCGGAATGCTGCAGCGGGAAAGACGCAGAATACTGCCCCGAAGGATGGAGGAGCCGGCGATGCCGAGTTGAACGCAATGATAGCGGAAGGGCAGGAATGCATTCGGAAGCTGCGGGATATGAATGACAATATTCCGGGGGAGGAAATTTCGGCAAAGCTGTTCCGGCTGGAAAACCTGCTTAAGGAGATTTTTGAAGGCTTGAAGGAACATCCGGAGCAGAAGTTCCAGATGCAGAAATTTATGAGTTATTATCTTCCCACCACCATAAAACTGGTGGAAGCATATGAGGAATTTGACGATCTGAGTTCTCAGAGCAGGGAGATCATAGAGGCCAAGACAGAGATTGAGAAGACGCTGGATACCATTAACAGTGCTTTTGAGGAACTGCTGCACAGGATGTTCAGGGACACGGCCTTTGACGTGACTACGGACGCACAGGTGCTTCAGACCATGCTTGCGAAGGAAGGTCTGACGGGGCAGGACGTTTTTTCGAGAGAACGGGAGCCGGAAAAAGTTCCCAGATAGAGGAAAGAAATACTGTATAACACAAGGAGGATACATAGATGGACAATCTTGATGAAATGCTGAAGGAGGCTCCCACACTTACGTTTGAGCCGGTGATTGACACAAAACCCCAGATGCCTGCGGAGACGGTGGAGAGCAAGCCTTCCGTTGTGGCGGAGAGCGGGGAGGAAATGGGTGTGCAGCTCACGCCGGAAGAGCAGAAGATGGTGAATGATTTTGCCGCACAGATCGATATTACCAACACGCAGCAGGTGCTTCAGTATGGTGCAGGCTGCCAGAAGAAAATTGCAGATTTTTCCGAGACGGCTCTGGGAAATGTCCGCACCAAGGACATGGGTGAGGTAGGAGAAATGCTGACTCAGGTGGTCTCCGAGCTGAGGTCTATTGAGGATGGAGACGAAAATAAAGGTTTCTTCGGAAAATTGAAAAAGAAGGCGAATCAGCTGTCGGATATGAAGGCAAAATACGACAAGGCGGAGGTCAATGTCAACAAGATCAGCAGCGCCCTGGAGGCTCATCAGGTCACGCTGCTGAAGGATGTGGCCATGCTGGACAAGATGTATGAGCTGAACCTGAATTACTTCAAGGAGCTGTCCATGTATATTCTGGCAGGAAAGAAGAAGTTGAAGGAGGCACAGGAGGTTCAGCTGCCGGCGCTGGTGGCCAAGGCGGAGCAGAGCAAACTGCCGGAGGATACCCAGGCGGCAAGGGACTATGCGGAAATGTGCAACCGCTTTGAAAAGAAGATATATGACCTGGAACTGACCAGAACCGTATCCCTGCAGATGGCACCTCAGATCCGTCTGATCCAGAACAATGACACGGTGATGAGCGATAAGATTCAGTCAACGCTTGTAAATACAATTCCTTTGTGGAAGAGTCAGATGGTGATCGCCATAGGCCTGAACCATTCCACCAATGCGGCAAAAGCACAGCGTGAGGTCAGCAACATGACAAACGAACTGCTGAAAAAGAACGCAGAGAATCTGAAAGTGGCAACTCTGGAGACGGCAAGGGAGAGCGAGCGGGGGGTTGTGGATATTGAGACCTTAAAGACCACCAATCAGACGCTGATAAACACGCTGGACGAGGTGCTGAAGATACAGCAGGATGGCAGAGAAAAGAGAAGAAATGCGGAAGTTGAACTGCAAAAGCTGGAGAGCGATATGAGGAACAAGCTGCTGGAGATGAGCACTTCTATGCCGGCTCAAAGCTAATTCTGCGGAAGGTTTGATAAGTGACATCCGGAAAGTTTGCACCGCTTGGGCGGATACCTGAAAGATTGAGGAGAAAGAAAAATGGAAGTATTATACAGCAGTACAAGGAGTAAGGGCGTTCCTGTGAAGGCATCGGAAGCGATACTGAAGGGACTGGCGGATGATGGAGGATTGTTTGTCCCTGACCATATACCGGCCCTGGACAGGAGCCTGGAGGAATTGTCAAAAATGGATTACCGCCAGGTGGCATATGAGGTTATGAAGCTGTTTCTCACAGATTTTACGGAAGAAGAGCTGAAGAGCTGTATTGAGAAAGCCTATGATTCCAAGTTTGACACGGAGACAATAGTACCCCTTGCGGAGGCGGAGGGTGCCTGGTATCTGGAACTGTTCCATGGTGCTACCATCGCTTTTAAGGATATGGCGTTATCCATTCTGCCGCATCTGATGATTACTTCCGCAAGAAAGAATCACATCGAAAATGAAATTGTGATTTTGACCGCTACCTCCGGAGACACCGGCAAGGCAGCGCTTGCAGGCTTCGCGGATGTGGAGGGAACCAGGATCATCGTGTTTTATCCGAAAAATGGCGTCAGTCCTATCCAGGAGAAGCAGATGGTGACGCAGAAGGGTGACAATACGCTTGTAGTGGGCATCCATGGCAATTTTGACGATGCGCAGACGGGGGTAAAAAAGATTTTCTCCGATAAGGAGCTGGCACAGGAACTGGACGGGGAAGGATTTCAGTTCTCCTCCGCAAATTCCATCAATATCGGCAGGCTGGTTCCCCAGATCTGTTATTATGTGTATGCTTACGGGACTCTGCTCAGGGAGGGAAAAATTGAATCGGGTGAAAAGATAAATGTGACTGTGCCCACGGGAAACTTCGGAAATATTCTTGCGGCATTTTACGCAAAGAATATGGGGCTTCCCATCGGCAGGTTAATCTGTGCTTCCAATGAAAACAAAGTGCTTTATGACTTTTTGCGCACCGGTACTTATGACAGGAACAGAGAGTTCGTTCTGACAAGTTCTCCTTCTATGGATATTCTGATTTCCAGCAATCTGGAGCGCCTGATCTATCGCATTGCAGGAAATGACGCGGATAAGAACAGGGAGATGATGGCGGCACTCACCGGGCAGGGGAAATATGAGATTACGGAGGAAATGAAAGCGGCGCTGAACGACTTTTACGGGGCCTATGCAAGTGAGGAGGAGACTGCTGCGGAGATAAAAAGATTATACGAATCCTGCGGTTATGTCATCGACACCCATACGGCTGTTGCCAGCTCGGTATATCAGAAGTATGTTAAAGAGACCGGCGATATGACAAAAACGGTGATAGCGTCCACCGCAAGTCCTTTCAAGTTTACCAGGAGTGTTATGAATGCCATAGATACCGGATATGATTCCATGGGCGACTTTGAACTGGTGGACGAGCTTTCGAAGCTGGCTAACGTGGCGGTACCTCCTGCGATCGAGGAGATCAGAACTGCGCCTGTGGTACATGATGTACAGTGTGATGTGGACAGGATGAAGGATGTGGTAAAGGAATTTTTGGGCTGTAAATAATTGTAAATTCCCTTTACGGGCGGATGAATTCATGGTAAAATAGTAAGCAGTAAATTTATTTTAATTTACAATATGGAAGAGAGGTAAAAGATATGGCAGTAATCGATTTGAGCAAGTACGGCATTACCGGCACAACGGAAATCGTGCACAATCCTTCTTTCGAAATGTTGTTCGAAGAAGAGACAAAGCCCGGACTGGAAGGTTTTGAGAAGGGTCAGGTGACGGAGCTTGGCGCAGTGAACGTCATGACCGGCATCTATACGGGACGTTCTCCGAAAGACAAGTACATTGTAATGGATGAGAATTCCAAGGACACTGTCTGGTGGACTTCTGATGAGTACAAGAATGATAACCATCCTATGACGGAGGAGACCTGGGCGACGGTAAAGGAAATTGCAAAGAAGGAGCTTTCCGGCAAGAGACTGTTTGTTGTGGATGCTTTCTGCGGCGCTAACAAGGATACCCGTATGGCTGTCCGCTTTATCATGGAGGTTGCATGGCAGGCTCATTTCATTAAGAACATGTTCATCCAGCCCTCAGAGGCTGAGCTTGAGAACTTCGAGCCTGATTTCGTTGTCTACAATGCTTCCAAGGCGAAGGTTGACAATTACAAGGAACTGAACCTGAATTCCGAGACCTGTGTGGCATTTAATATCACCAGCCGCGAGCAGGTTATCATCAACACCTGGTACGGTGGAGAGATGAAGAAGGGTATGTTCTCCATGATGAACTACTATCTGCCTTTGAAGGGTATTGCTTCCATGCACTGCTCTGCAAATACGGATATGAACGGTGAGAATACTGCAATATTCTTCGGCCTTTCCGGAACCGGAAAGACCACCCTTTCCACAGACCCTAAGAGACTGTTGATCGGTGATGACGAGCATGGCTGGGATGACAACGGCGTGTTCAACTTTGAGGGTGGCTGTTATGCAAAGGTAATCAATCTGGACAAGGATTCCGAGCCTGATATTTACAATGCGATCAAGCGCGACGCTCTGCTGGAGAACGTTACCGTTGACGAAGCAGGAAAGATTGACTTTGATGATAAGAGCGTAACCGAGAACACTCGTGTTTCTTATCCGATTAACCATATTCAGAATATTGTGCGCCCTGTTTCTTCCGCACCGGCTGCAAAGAATGTGATTTTCCTTTCCGCAGACGCTTTCGGTGTATTGCCTCCCGTGTCTATCCTGACACCTGAGCAGACACAGTACTATTTCCTGTCAGGATTTACGGCTAAGCTGGCAGGTACGGAGCGCGGAATCACTGAGCCTACACCTACATTCTCAGCTTGCTTCGGCCAGGCATTCCTGGAACTGCATCCTACCAAGTATGCAGAAGAACTTGTGAAGAAGATGCAGAAGAGCGGTGCAAAGGCATATCTGGTGAACACAGGCTGGAACGGAACCGGCAAGCGTATCTCCATCAAGGATACCCGTGGCATTATCGACGCGATCCTGAGCGGTGATATTAACAAAGCGCCTACCAAGAAGCTTCCTATCTTCGACTTTGAGATTCCTACCGAGCTTCCCGGCGTAGATACCGGCATTCTGGATCCTCGCGACACATACGCAAACGTTGCTGACTGGGAGACCAAAGCAAACGATCTGGCAGGCAGATTTGTCAAGAACTTTGCAAAGTATGAGGGCAACGATGCAGGTAAGGCACTGGTTGCAGCAGGCCCCAAGGCTTAATAGTAACACAAACAATAAAAATATAGTTGACTGTACGGCGGAGCAAAATGCTCCGCCGCATTAGTGTAAGGAGATATTTATGACAACACAGGAAATGTTGAAGCATATAGACCATACACAGCTGAAAGCGTTTGCTGCATGGGAGGATATTGTGCGCCTGTGCGATGAGGCGGTGGAGCTTGGAACGGCAAGCGTCTGTGTTCCACCCGCCTATATCAGGAGGATACATGATACCTACGGGGATAAGGTCAATATTTGTACCGTTGTGGGCTTTCCGCTGGGCTACAGTGTGACCGGGGCAAAGGTGGCTGAGGTAAGACAGGCGCTGGCGGATGGATGCAACGAGATTGATATGGTAGTGAATATCGGGGATGTGAAGAACGGGCTGTTTGATAAGGTGGAAGATGAAATCCGAACCATTAAAAAAGAGTGCGGCAGCCATATACTGAAGGTTATCATTGAGACCTGTTATCTGACGGAAGAGGAAAAGATTGCCATGTGCAGGGCGGTGACTAACGCAGGAGCGGACTTTATCAAGACATCTACCGGATTCGGCACCGGAGGTGCAACGCGGGAAGATGTGGAACTTTTTAAAAAGTATATCGGGCCGGGAGTGAAGATCAAGGCTGCAGGAGGCGTGTCTACCCGGGAAGATCTGGAAATGTTTCTGAATTTGGGCTGTGAGAGAGTAGGCACCTCCAGATGCATGGAAATAGTGTGAGAAGAACTTCTAATTGCCTTCGGCAATTTTCACTCGCAGCAAGGGCTGTTTCGTGAAGAAGTTCTATGTCTCACACTGAGAAATGCCTGAAAACACGGCATTTCTCGTCCGGATCATCCGGATTCTTCCGGTAAAATTTTTAGAAAGGACATGATTGATATGGAGAATAAGGTAATTCAGGAAAGGCTGTTCAGTCTTCGGACAGTGATGAAGGAGGAGGGCGTTGACTTTTACATGATGCCTACTGCGGATTTTCACAATTCCGAGTATGTGAACGATTATTTTAAGGTGAGGGAATATTTCTGCAATTTTTCCGGTTCCAACGGCACACTGCTGGTCTGGCAGGAGGGAGCGGGTCTCTGGACCGACGGCAGATATTTTATTCAGGCGGAAAAGGAGCTTGAAGGCACCACCGTGGAGCTTTTTCGTATGCAGGACGAGGGAGTGCCCACAATCCTGGAATTTCTGCAGCAGCATATGAAGAAGGGACAGACTTTGGGGTTTGACGGCAGAGTGGTGCCCATGTTCCAGGGAATGGACTACGAAAAAAAGCTGGCTGAAAAAGAAGTGAAATTTGTATATGAACAGGACCTGGCGGAGCAGATATGGAAGGAGCGCCCGGCGTTTCCGGCGGGGAAGGTGACTGTCCTGGACGAGAAGCTGGCAGGGAAGAGTTTTGCGGAAAAGAGAGCGGAAGTGATGAAAAAGGCCGGGGAGGACGGGGCGGACAGTCTGCTTCTTACCAAGCTGGACGATATCATGTGGCTCTTTAACATCAGGGGTTGTGATGTGGAGTGCAATCCTGTGGCTATGTCCTATGCCTGGCTGACTGAGGAGGAGACGGTTCTGTTTATTCAGAGTGCGGCTATGGATGAATCTGTTAAAGAGTATCTTGCGGCAAAGAGGGTGGATGTGCGGGAGTACAAAACAGCGGTGGATTATCTTAAGAATCTGTCTGCAGGACGAAAGGTGCTGATGGATAAGCGTCAGTGCAGCTATGCTCTTTATAAGATCATGTCTGAAAAGCAGACGGTTGTGGAGAAAAACAATCCCACAGAACTGTTAAAGGCAGTGAAGAACCCAACGGAGCTTGCTAATATGGAGCAGGTGTACTTAAAGGACAGCGTGGCGCTGACAAAGTTTATTTACTGGCTGAAGACCAATATCGGAAAACAGGAGATTACGGAGATCACGGCGGCTGACAAGCTGGAAGCCCTTCGTCGGGAGATTCCGGAATGTTTTGATCTATCGTTTCCTTCCATTTCCGCATACGGAGCAAATGCGGCAATGATGCACTACGAGCCTACGCCGGAGAACCATGCGGTGCTGAAGCCGGAGGGGCTGTATCTCATCGATTCCGGCGGACAGTATCTGGGCGGAACCACGGATGTAACAAGAACCATCGCTCTGGGACCTGTGACGGAGGAGCAAAAACTGCATTACACCATGGTGGCAGCCGGTATGCTGCAGATGACCAACGCACGATGGCTGTACGGCTGCACCGGTCGTAATCTGGATATTCTGGCCAGACAGCCAATCTGGAACATGGGACTGGATTACAAGTGCGGAACGGGTCATGGAGTGGGTTATATTCTGAATGTACATGAGGGTCCCCAGAACCTGAGGTGGAGATTTACGGATGGTCAGACTGAAGCAGTCATTGAGGCAGGCATGGATGTCACAAATGAGCCGGGCATCTACATTGAAGGCAGCCATGGCATCCGCATTGAGAATGTGATGGTAGCGGAGAATGATGTCAGGAATGAGTACGGACAATTCATGCACTTCAGGACTCTGACCTGGGTCCCTATTGACATGGAAGCCATTGAGATGAAGCATTTAAATGATGTGCAGCGCTGTTTCCTGGCGGCGTACCAGCATGAGGTCCGGGAGAAGATATCACCATACCTGACGCCGGAGGAAGCAGAGTGGCTGAAAAAGGAGACTGAGGTTCCGGGAACAGCAGTATTAGCATAGCAATATTGGCATTGCACAAAGGGTAAGCTAATGGGGTTTCAGGGTCTGACATCTCGGCTGTAAAGTTCCGTGCCATCTTTGGAATAGTAGGCGAAACGCACGGCATCAACAGTGAGGCCATATTTGTCCATAAACATGGCAAGTATGGCATCTACGGAGGCGGAACCGGCATCTACCATAGAGTCAAAGGCAGCCGTCATGTCCTCCTCCGCAAGGCCGTCCGCAAAAAAGCTTGCAGGCAGATAGTATTTATATACCAGGATGCTGCCGTCAACGGCAAGGTCGAAGGTAATACCGGTGGAGGCAAGGGACTGATTGACGGATTGGACAGTCAATGCGACATCTTCGGAAGAATCCATCCACTCTCGGAGATCTGTATAGATGCCCGGAGTTGTGTCGGAACTGTCGGGAAGCCCGGAACTATCAGGGAGCCCGTTACTGTCGCTGTTTTCTGTAAAGTCTGCGGAATAGACCAGGGAGCCGTCTGCATCCAGGTAGTTCATCCGAACCACTTGTAGCGAGATTCCGCATGACTGAAATTCTTTAATAATATTTTCAGCCTGAACGGCATAACCTGCCTCCTGCAGATTTGACGCAATGGCGGTGGCGGCATCCTCATGGCTGATACCGATGGAGGACAGAGGACTTGTATACTGATAATTGTAGATGAAGGTGCCCGGTTCTTCGATAGTGATAAAAATGTGCAGGCCTAATTCGTGAAATATTTCATTCAGAGTATCTTCCAGCAGGGGGCGGTACTGGCTGTTGTAAAAATCGGTCAGTGACGAAAAGGAAAGAGAACTGTCATCTATGCCGAAAATGGCGGATATATCCAGATCTGAGCTGCCGGTGTCTGAGTTGTTTGGCATATCTATGCCGGAACTATCCGTTGCGGTGCCTGAGCTGTTTGATGTATTTTGACCGGAGTTGTTCACAGTCGAGCTGTCAGGTGTGCTCTGCCCGGTGCCGTTTCCGGAAGTGGATTGTGTGCCGCAGGCTGAAGCATTCAGCGCCAGCAACAGAGAAAGAGTAAGTGCCAAAATTCTTTTTTTCATATTCAGCCCCCATATTGTGACTTGTTTTTTTGTATTCCATGCAATGAAATTATAGTACGAATCAGTTGAAGCGTCAACTTATCAAATTCGAAGGCAAATATTTCTATTGTAAACCGGGCAAAAATCAGCTATAATATGAGTAACCTGAGATGTTCGACAACTCTTGTTCATTTTTGAACCTACATTACTTTAAACGGGATTCCTATATTGCCGAGTGGCTGTCAGGCCCTCACTCTTCAAAGAGGATCGGAAGGGAAGGCAAAAGCGAGGTTGCGGTCACCCACCTAGCATTGCTAGGAGTCAAAAAACAAGAGGCGGCATTTTCGGGGAAATGCAAACAAATTTGCCATACGAAAGAAAAGAGCAGCCCTTCAAGGCTGCTCTTTTGTGAGTGTGCCGGGAGGGTCAGGCTGTTTTATGATAGAGAACCGGTTTGCGGACAGTGGAGGGCTTGAAAATTGAAGAGAGACTGGACTAAAATGAATAGATCTCAGCGGATGCAGCTGAAGGCTTTCATCTGCCTGCTGGGATTTCTATTGATTGTGATTTTGCTGGTTGGAAAACTGACGGGGATGCTTTTGCACAGAGAGAATCCGTCGGAGGAGGAATCTCCGTCTGATGAGGTGCATATTCCGGTAGTAGAAACCATACATAATATATGGATCATGGAGGAGGATGAGGAAGGCATTCTTGTCTTTTGTGATAGCGGGAAAACACACTTTAGCTGGGGAAGTACCGGCGTGGGAGAGGCGGTGTATCAACCTGATGAACCCGTGCGGGAGCAGGTGGCGGATGTGACGTTGACGGATGGGCTTGTCACGGAAATACTGCTTAAAAAGGATAAGATCAACGGCCGGATTCTCAGTGCGGATGCGGAAGGGGTTGAGGTGGAGGGATATGGGAAAATACCACTGGCACCGGACTGCAGGGGCTACCGCCTCTATGACAGTCTGGAAATGTGTACGGTGAGGGACATCCGCATAGGATATGATTTTACGGATCTCTGCCTGGAGAACGGAGAAATCTGCGGTATTCTCCTCGTTAAGGAGGAGGCCATGGAGTACATACGTGTCCTGGTGAAGGCGACGGATTATACAGGGGTGCTTCATGCCGGACCGGTGATTACGGCAGACACAGATTTCACACTCATCTATGGCAGCTATGATGACAGAAAGATGGAAGCCCATCAGGCGGGGGAGGAGATTGAATTTTCCTATGACAGCCCCTATTTTGAGAGCGGCAGGATTCTGATCGTACCGGATGTGCTGACCGGAAAGGTGATACTGAAAAATGTAAACCGCAGCCAGGGGACGCCCTCCTATCGGGGAAAGATGGAGCTGCTGCAGACGGAGGATGGCATAGCAGTCATCAATGAGGTGCTGCTGGAGGAGTACCTGTACAGCGTGGTGCCCAGCGAGATGCCAGCCGGGTATCCGGCGGAAGCGCTCAAGGCCCAGGCAATCTGTGCCAGAACCTACGCCTACGGCCACATGGAGCATGCGGGTTACCCGCAGTACGGGGCGCATGTGGATGACAGTACCTCCTATCAGGTTTATAATAATATTCTGGAGCAGGAGACCACTACCACGGCGGTGAAGGAGACGTACGGTCAGCTGCTTTATACGGCGGAGGGAGAACTGGCGGGAACCTATTACTATTCCACATCCTGCGGCGTTGGCAGCGACGCAAATGTGTGGAAGACAGAGGCCGCCGCCCGGATCACTTACCTGCATGGCAGGTCTCTGAGCAAGACAGCCATGGCGGAAGCTCTGTCCCGGGAGACATCAGGTCAGGGGGAAGGAGATTCCCAGGGAGCAGGTAATCTGCCCGGAGAAACAACTTATCTGGGGGACGCACTTCGAGAGGAGGCGGCCTTTGCAGAGTTTATCTCATCGAAGAATCAGGATGATTTTGAGGTGAATGAGAGCTGGTACAGATGGAGTTATACGGTGAAGAAGCTGGATACCCAGCGAATGCTGGAGACGCTGCAAAAGCGTTACGCCGCTAACAGCGCCCTGGTGCTGACGCTTCAGGACGGTGAGTATGTGAGCGAGGAGATCCGCAGCCTGGGAGAGGTCCATGATATTTACATAGCGAAGAGAGGTGTGGGAGGCGTGGCGGATGAGCTTGTGATCGAGTCAGAGCAGGGCACCTATAAGGTGATTTCCGAACACAACATACGGTACGTATTAAATGACGGGAAATCACCGGTTCTGCGGCAGGATGGAAAAGAGGTTGTGAACACCAGCCTTTTGCCCAGCGGTTTTTTTATAATATCAGTTGGCAAAGAGGATGGAAATGTGGTAGGATATAGCTTGTCCGGCGGCGGGTTCGGGCATGGAGTGGGAATGAGCCAGAACGGAGCCAAGGAGATGGCAAAGCAGGGCTGGACTTCACGGGATATTTTAATGTATTTTTACGAGGACTGCATGATGAAATGTATTTATGAGTAGGAGATGAAAAGTGTTTCGCAAGTTGTACCTGATAGGGCAGGATTTTTCCGCCCAGATGAAAAAACAGAATATCAGCGCCCATGCGGCAAGCATTGCATTCTTTTTTTTCCTGTCTATAGTACCCATGCTGATGGTTCTCTGCATGATTATTCCTTACACACCTCTCACGGAGGAAAATCTGACGCAGACGGTGACGGAAATTATCCCTGACAAGGTGGAACCTCTGGTGGAGGGGCTGATCGCCGAGGTTTATGACAAGTCGGCAGGCAGTCTGTCCATCGCGGTGATTGCCACGCTCTGGTCCGCGGCTAAAGGGGTTATGGCGCTGATGCATGGCCTGAATGCAATCAACGGAGTGGAGGAAAAGCGGAATTATTTTGTAGTGCGGGGAATTGCCTGTCTTTACACGGTGGTCATGCTGGTGGTGGTGATCTTATCTCTGTTTCTCAACGTATTCGGCAATCAGTTTGTCAATCTGGCCCTGCACAGGATTCCGCAGCTGCAGAGACTGGTGGCTTTTGTCATGCATTTCCGTTTTCTGGTGGTCTGGGTAGTGCTGACGCTGCTCTTTGCGGCGATATATGCCTATGTGCCGGATGATAAACTGAAGATCAAGGAGCAGATTCCCGGGGCAACCTTTGCGGCCGTGGTATGGAGCATCTTTTCCTGGGGATTTTCGATTTATGTGGATTACAGCAATTCCTACGGCATCTATGGCAGCCTTGCCATTATTATTATCATACTGCTGTGGATGTATTTCTGTATGTATATCATTATGGTGGGGGCTTACCTGAATCGATATTTCAAGCCTGTAAATCAGGTGTTGGCCGGAACCCGCCGATAGGCTATGCTTCAGGCGGGCGACCGGTCAGAGGCGAGAAGAAACACTTGACATTTACCGACAATGCCGCTAAACTGTAACTGTTAAAACAATAAAGGCATTGATGGTGTACAGTAAGGATTCATTTTCTTCCAGAGAGAGGAGGCCACCGGCTGTAAGCTTCTTCAAGTTCAGATGAAATCCCGAATTTCCCACCGGAGCCGTCGAAAGGGAAAGCGCGGTTTTCTGCGCGCAGAGTAGCTTCGGCCGTGTGGCGCACGTTACGCGCAGAATGAGGAGCTCCGCAGAATAAGCGGAGAACTTGGGTGGTACCGCGGAAAAATTTTCGTCCCATGCACAGCAATGCGCATGGGACTTTTTGCGCGCATAAGCATGCGAAGCCTTTCGAGTCTGCTTATACGCGCAAGACGGGAAATGCGCAGAGTAAGCAGAAGTTAAAGAAAAAAGGAGGAGTGCTCAATGAGTGAGAGAGGTGACAGGTTTGCCGGTATCAGGCAGGAAATCCTGGAGGGGATGGAACAGCGTGCCGAATCCAGGGCAGCGGCGTTTGAACTGAGAAAGCAGTTTTTGGATTCCAAAACCGGAAAAATCGGGCAGATGATGAAAGAAATGAAAAACATAGCGCCTGAGGAACGTGCAAGCTTCGGCAAGAGCGTGAATGAACTGAAGGAG
>CAMWJV010000050.1 GCA_947174665.1 uncultured Lachnospiraceae bacterium | reverse complement strand
GAAAAGAGGAGATATTATGGCAAAACCCAAGCGTACCATCATCGAATGCCGAAGCTACAGCCTTCCCCCGCATTTTCCCCTTCTGCTTCTGTCCGGTGACCATTGGAAGATTTCGGATATTCCAAGCGACCGGCTGCACTTTCACAATTGCATTGAGTTAGGTCTCTGCCGCTCCGACAGCGGAAGCCTGATGGTATTTGATGAGCCCGTTCCCTTCCATGAGGGAGATGTAACCATGATACCCAAAAATGTTCCTCACACCACCTACAGCACTCCCGGAACGGAAAGCCTCTGGTCCTATATCTTTTTTGATCCTCAGGCCCTGTTCCGCAACATGCTGCCTATGGCCTGGAAAAATTTTGACCTGTCCAGACACGCCCATCGGGGTATGCAGGTTGTTTTTGACCGAAATCAGTATCCCCGTATTTATCAGCTTTTATATGCTGCCATTCATGAGCTGGAGGAGCAGAAGCCAAGCTATCAGATCAGTGTAAAGGGCCTTCTGCTGTCCCTGTACATAGAGTTTTTCAGGGTCTTTGCTTCTTCCGCGGCAGCAGCTGGGCCAAAATTTACCCCCCCCATTTCCGAAAACCCTTCCGGTAATTCAATTTATACAGGAGCCAAACCTCCTGCTGACAAGGAACATGAAAAGGGCAACGCACTGACCATTGCTCCCGCCCTGGACTATATCGAACTAAATTACAGTCAGCAGTTCTCCATGGAGTATCTGGCAGATCTGTGCCATTGGAGCCCCACCCACTTCCGCCGGGTATTCCGTGACATCATGCACGCGTCCCCGCTGGATTATGTGAACCATACCCGGATTTCCAACGCCTGCAATCTGCTGCAGAGCACTGAAGATTCCATCCTGGACATCTCGGAGGCCGTTGGTTTTCATTCCGTCTCCAGCTTTAACCGCTGTTTCATCAGGATCATGCAGATGTCCCCCAGGGAGTACCGAAAGACCACACAAAGCCTTGATAATGGCGTGGATTCCCAATATATTGTGGGCTACTCCGGATGGATGCAGCCGGAAACTCCCAAAAAACAGCTGTACTGACTGCTGTATGATCCGATTTGTCATGTATAATATTGGGCCTGGGCATTCCAAAGCTCCCTGTACAGTCCCTCCTGCCGCTCCAGCTCCTCATGGCAGCCCCGCTGAATGACCCTGCCGTTGTCAAACACCAGAATATCCTCGCAGAACCGGCAGGAGGCAAGGCGATGTGAAATATAAATCGCGGTTTTATTGCCCACCATTTTGTCAAAGCCTGCATATACTTCACATTCCGATTCCGGGTCAAGGGCGGCGGTGGGTTCGTCCATGATGACGAAGGGTGCATTTTTGTAAATTGCCCGTGCAATGGCCATCTTCTGCTTTTCTCCCCCGGAGAAGGTTACGCCGTTTTCTTCAAATTCCTTCCCCACATTTGTGGCCAGCTTATCCGGCAGACTTTTCAGACGTCCCCCCAGGCCAGCCCTCTCCAGTGCATCTTCCGCGCGCTTTTCATCCACCTGAGAACCAGCCGCCACATTCTCACCAAGAGGGAAGGAGAACACCCTAAAATCCTGGAATACCACTGCAAACAGATCACAATATTCCGCATAGTCATATTTTCTGATATCGATACCGTTCACTTTGATGCAGCCTTCCGTCACATCATACAGACGGCAGAGCAGCTTGATAAAGGTGGTCTTGCCGGAGCCGTTTTTGCCCACGATCGCCATCTTTTCGCCTATCTCAAAGTTCAGATTTAAATCCCGGATGACGTACACATCACTTCCCGGATACTTGAAGGACACATGTTCAAATTCCACAGTGAACTTGCCGTCCCGCCGCTTTTCCATGGGAATCGCCCCCTCATGCTTGCGCTGGGGCAGATTTTTGTATATCACATAGTCATCTGCATAGCCGGAAAGCTGTTTTAACCAGCTCAGCTGCCATACAAGCCTTGTCATCGCGTCCGTAAACTTCAGGATGCTGGCCGCGTAAGTGACCACGCCGCCGATGCTGATAATGCCCGCCCAGGCAAGCGTACCCGTAAAGATATATACCAGGAAACCCATTACCGCAGACACAGACTGCTGTGCAGCGCTAATCATCGCATAAGCGCCGGATACCTTATCTGCGGTTCTTTTCCCCGCCGCGGTCATCCTCGCAAACTCTTTCTCATAAACACACTGCTGTTTGCAGACCCTTAAGTCCTTCTGCTTCTCATATCCCGACAGATTATCAAGATAATACTTAAACCTTACTTCGGCGTTGGACGCCTCTTTTCTGCCCTCCGCCACCTTTTCATTTAAGTAGTTCCCTGTCCGAAATGCAAACCACACAAGCACCATGATCGCAGCAAAAAACACCACCGACATCAGCCAGGAACCCGCAAACCCCTCCGAAACAGCGTGATTGCTGCTGACAAACATGGGAACTACCACAAAAACTGCCACAACGATGCTGGTAGATGCTGTAATCACTTTATTCATGGTACTCAGCATCATCGCGGTCATGCTCCAGCCCCCGAATTTTTCTATCCGCTGGCGCATCTCATGCACCTTGATATCTTCCAGGTATTCATAGTCCATCTCCATACTTTTCCGGTTTAGCGGAAAAGCCTGTATCTCCTGCATGTATTCCAGCTTCCTGTTAAAACGCCTCACCAGAAAGCCGTCCGCCAGGGCCAGCAGAAAGGTTCCTCCCACGCCGACCGCCGTATATTGCAGCAGCTCCCTGATCTCTGCTCCCGCATAAACCGCATCTATCAGCACACCGCTCAAAATGACCGCAATATAAGGACGTATTCCTGCAAAAACTGACATCAGCACCATGCTTATCAGCACGTCCTTATGCTTTTCGGAAAGGGCACCCAGGAGGGCAAATATGTTTTTCCACATTTTCTTATTCATGAAACACACCCCGTTTCCCTTCTTTATCCGACTGATAGATATCTCCCATCAGCTCACTTTTCCGTTTTCTTTCATCCTCTTCCTTATAATATCTGCTTTGCACTTCAAACAGCTCCGCATAGCGGGTTTTCCCTGCAAGCAGGCTTTCGTGGGTTCCCTCTTCGATAATCTCCCCATGCTCCAAAAGTAATATCCTGTCACAGAACCTGGTGCTGGAAAGACGGTGGGAAATGTATACGCTGGTCCTGTTCTCCACGGATTTCCCGTAATTCAGATACAATTCATTCTCCGCTATGGGATCCAGGGCGGCGGTGGGCTCGTCTAATATCACCAGCGGAGTGTCTAAATATATCGTTCTTGCAAAAAGCATTTTCTGCTTCTCCCCGCCTGAAAAATCAACGGCATCTTCGTTGACCTCCTTTACCAGGAGAGTCTGTCCTTTGCCGGGCAGCTCATCGTATACACTCTTAAAACCTGAAAGTTCCAGAGCCCTTTCCAGTCTTGCCCTGTCGATATCCTCAGGCTTTTGCCCGGTCAGATTTTCGTCCAGCGTGACCGCCATCAGGGTGGAATCCTGAAACAGCACCGACACCAGGCTGTAATACTCATCTCTGGTAAGCCTGCTGATGGGTATATCGTTCACAAGGATTTCGCCCTCCGTTGGATGGTAGAATCCACACATCAGCTTTACCAGGGTGGTCTTCCCGGCTCCGTTCAGCCCGATCAGGGCAATCTTCTCACCGGGCTTTATGACTACATTTATATTTTTCAGGGTAGGCGCCTCGTTGCCGGGATAGGTGAAGGACACATTCCGAAATTCCAGCTTCAGGCCCTGCCCTTTCATCTTCTCCAGTTCCTTCTCTCCGATACCTTCACTGTCACTCCAGCTGTTCTCCGTCTCCAGAAACTCTCTCAGATAGCTGATGGAAGCGCTTGTGTTGCTGAAACTCATCACCTGCCGCAGAGCAGTCTCAAAATACACGGAAAATCCGCTTATAAGGCCGATATAAAAGACAAATTCAGCAGCTGCGATCTCCCCTCTTACCAGCTTATAGACCAGCATTCCAAAGGCCGCGCCGTCCATGAGCAGCTGGAGAAACGCATGGGAGACATTGCGGAACAGATACCAGTCATGAATAATACCGTATATCCTGCCCATCTCATTTAAGGATGTCTCATACTTTTCCAAAAACCAGTCCAGCAGATGATAGAGCCTGATATCTTTCCCCGCCGAGCTTTCCGTAGCCTGCTCCGTAATGTAATTTTCCCTTCTGGCGGAAAGCTGGAGCTTTTCGTAATACTGGGCATGTTTTTTTCTCGCTATGGAGAGCAGGAATAAGCTCATGCCCACGGAAAACATAACGATAAGCAGCAATAATATGCTTTTCCTTCCTATCAGGAAACCGTAAAACAGGACTCCTGCCATGCTGTACAGAAACTGTGGGAACACTATCGCGGCGTTGGACACTCCCTGCCCAAACCGCGCCACCCGCCAGGCATTTCCCGAAATCTTCTGGTAATCCTGGTCCTCCAGATAGTCATAATCCACATCCATGATCTTATGAGCAAATATTTTGGCATAATGGAATGAAATAAAGTCTCCCTGCATTTCACAATAGGACAGCATCGTATAGGAAGCCGCACTGCACAGCCACATAACCGCCGCTATAACAGCCATTTCCAAAATGATCCCTGACAATGCCATCTGCGCCGTCAGATCCGTCACCAGTCTGGAGGGCAGAAGCGTCCCTAAAAAAGAAGCCGCCACATTTGGTATCATCACCAGTATCTGCGCCCAAAACAGCTTTTTGTCCCATTCTCTGGCCGCGGACATGTTATATAAAAAATTGCTGATCAGTCCGTATTTTCGCCGTGACTTATCATCAAATACCTTTGACATGTACAACATATCTGATTCCTCCTGTTCCGGAACTGCTTTCCGCTTATCATCTCCGCGGCAGACTGTCCCGCATACACTAGATGCTTCTCACAATATAGCACATAATCCGGCAGATAAAAAATTCGCGCACCAATGGCATTCCTCAGCGCACGAATGGTAATCAGAGCTTCACCAACGGCAGCGTGATCTCCGTGGCAAAGACTCCCTCATCTGTCTGACGGTTTATGTATCCGCCGTATTTTTTAACAATACTGTCAATCCGCACAAGACCGAAGCCGTGATGCCCCTGTTTCTGGGTAAGAAAGCGTTCTCCGATCTTCCTCGGCCTGTCTCCCATGGAATTCGTCACCGAAATATAAAGCTGCTTCCTGACAATATCGATATAAATGCGGATAAACCGCTCTTCCTCCGGTATCTGCATACAGGCTTCCATGGCATTATCCAGAAGATTTCCGATCAATACTGACAGGTCTGTTTCCGAGATATGAGTATCCTCCGGCACTACCGCCGTTGCGTCCACCCTGATATTCCTTTCCCGGATCAGTGTGAGCTTACTGTTTAAGATAGCGTCCGCCACTATATTTCCTGTCTTTAATACAACATCTACCGCAGACAGATCATCCTCCAGGCGTTCCAGATAGCGTGTTGCCTCTTCATACTGCATAAGACTCATATAAGCCTTCAGGCTTTGGATATGATTGTGATAATCATGCCGCCAGCCCCGCATTTTACGGTACATTATCTCCACTTCATCATAATGCCTGTTGATCAGTTTATTTTGAAACCGCATATTGATGCGGTTCACATACCATGGCAGAATAATTATCCATAACATCAGATTGATAAAAATCAATACACAAATTGTTATTATCATTTGCCCTATCATCTTATATCATCCCTTAAACATTTCCATAAAAGCCTGCTTAACCCGCTTTTCCGAGTTTCGGCTCACCGGAAGCCTCCGGTTGTCATCCAGCACCAGTTCTGACTTCACCGCCGCCAAAATATGCCGCACATTTACCACATAAGAGCGATGGCAGCGCACAAATTCCCGGTTTTTTTCCAGCATTTCAGCCGTTTCATTTATGCCTGAGTAAATAGTATATTCATCCTTTTCTGTGTACAAAATGCATTGATGCGACCTTGCCTCCACATACCATATTTTTGACAGCGGCATGGATACAGGACCTTTGTCTGTCTGGAACAGATGCTTTTCTTCATCTTTTCCTCTTTTTTTTACTTTATCCAGCACTTCGAACAGTTTTTCCTTATGCAGAGGTTTCAGTAAATAATGCAGCGCAGACACTTCGTAACCCTGTGACATATATCTGTCGTATCCTGTGACAAACAATATAGAGATATTCTCATCCTGACTGCGGATCTTTGCGGCAAGCTCCATGCCGTTCAGCTGCCCCATTTCTATATCCAGGATCAACAGGTCATAGTCTCTGTCATCCTCCCAGGCAAATAAAAAGCTCTCCCCGCTTATAAACAGCTCTGTCTCCAGCACTTCATCCTTCATCTGAGCCCATTCTTCCAGATATTTCCGCAATATCTGCTGTTGTACTGCTTCATCATCACAAATTGCAACCCGCATTTTTGTCCCCCGCTTTGATGCTTATCAGTAGCATATTATATTACTTTCACCATCTTTACAAGAATTATTTTTCACGGACTGCGCAATTTTGTCCGAACAAAAAGAAGGAGCTATTGCTCCGGCAGATTGTTTATCTGCTTTTGCGACAGCCCCTCCGCCCTATTCCACTACACCTTGTTTTAACATCTAACCTTCTACGATCAGATACCTGCCGTCGCCAATGTCGAAGACTTCGTCAGCGTCCAGAATCTCCTCGTCGGCAGCTCCTTCCATATCAATGCCTTCTTCTTCGAAGTACTCCACTATCTCATCCACGGAATTCACAACAACTGCCATACAGTCCTCCAGAAATCCTTCTGCTTCGTCCAGAGTCTCTGCCACCTTTTCGGGAAAAAGCTGAAGCTGATTATCCAGGAAGCACTCCAGAACATCATCATCAAATTCGCGCATCTTCCACCCTCCTTTGCTACTGGTATGCCCACATACTACAATGTTATGCAGTCTATGTCAATATGTCACATGCAATTTTATAACAGTTCAGCCATAAAACATTCACATGCTACGCGTGGGTGCTTGCACACAAAGCGTAACGTGTGAATCGTTTTATGCGCGGAGCGCCCTCTAATGTAATAAAAGATGAGCCGCGCATGCGGCGTCGGATGCGAAGCAGACGCTTTTATGAATGCGAGGGCTGAACTGGACAGTTCAGATATATTTCAGCAGTTCCGGCGGACTGCCGATGACTGCGTCGGCATGGCTCTCCTCCAGTTCCCTTCTGTCCCGGAACCCCCACAGCGCCCCCAGGGTAAATGCTCCTGCGCTCTTTCCCGTCTTCATATCCGTAGCCGTATCCCCCAGATACAGAATATCCTCCGCTGTCAGTGAAAACTCCTCCAGAATCGCAAAGACCCCGCCGGGATCCGGCTTGATGGGTACACCCTCCTTCTGCCCCTGAATCACGTCAAAATAACCTTTCCCGAACAAACTCTCCACCACATCCACCGCCTGGTCATGCGGCTTGTTTGAAAGCACCGCGATCCTGACTTTCCTTTCCTTAAGCGCCGCCAGCAGCTCCGGTATGCCGTCATAAGGTCTCACCTGATACATGCAGTCTTCGGCAAAATACTTTTTATACAGTTCAAACGCCTCGTTAAAGTGTACCAGTTCACTGTCCCCCGAAGCCGTCAGCGCCCTCCTGACTAAATTCGCCGCGCCGTCCCCGATAAAATATTTGTAATCGGACTCCGGAAACGGCCCGTAGCCGAAAGGGGCGATTGCCCTGTCCCCGCAGTACTTAATGCTGGCTATGGAATCAGACAGTGTTCCGTCCAGATCAAAAATTACCGCCTTTTTCATTCTCCCAGCCACTCCTTTGCTTCCTGATAAAGTCTCCCTACTGGAAGCCCCACCACATTGTTGTAGTCTCCCCGAATCTCTTTGATGTATCTTGCGCAAAATCCCTGAATGCCATAGGCTCCCGCCTTATCCATGCAGTCCCCTGTGGACACATAGCACTCAATCTCCGCCCGGCTCATGGGATAAAAGACTACCTCTGTCCTCTCATAAAAGGTTTTCCTCTGTATCTGCCCGGAAACGCTCCTGTATATAAGAGTGACACCGGTGTACACCTCATGGCTCCTTCCGGAAAGCATTGCCAGCATCCCGGCCGCATCCTCCCCGTCCGCCGGTTTTCCGAGGATACTGCCTTCCGCCGAGACCACCGTATCCGCTCCCACCACCAGAACCTCTTCCTGAAGGTCTGTTTCCTCTGCTGTGTCAGACCGGAAGCCCTCCATCTGTTTAAACACTGCCTCCGCCTTCTGCGATGACAGTTCCTCCACCATATGCCAGGGCTCACCGGCAGAAATCTGCTCCGGCACATTGCTGACTGACACTTCAAATTTCAGGCCAATCTGCTCCAAAAGCTCCCGCCGTCTGGGAGATGCAGATGCAAGCACAATTCTCATTGATGCACCTCCGGAATGAATGTTCTCGTCACTAAAGCTTCCTCCTCTGCGGCGGCACTCGCCTTCCTGACTGCCTCCTGGCAGAAAGCCTCCTGAGACTGGAACCGGGACTTTCCTCTCTTGTCCACCTTTTCATAGGTCCCGTCCTCCTGCAGCACGGAGGCCTTCACATTGTCCTTCAGATGGCTCTGCAGAATATGAAGCAGTTCCGCCTTCAGTTCCGGCCTGTCTATGGGGAAGAGAATCTCCACGCGCCTCTCCAGATTTCGGGGCATCCAGTCTGCGCTGCCGCAGTATATCTCATAATTCTCATCGTTTTCAAAGTAAAAAATTCTGCTGTGCTCCAGGAAATTACCCACGATGGACCGCACCGTAATGTTCTCGCTGACCCCCGGGATTCCGGCCTTCAGGCAGCAGATTCCCCTGACGATCAGATCGATCCTGACCCCTGCCGCGCTGGCTGCATAAAGAGCCGCGATAATGTCCCTGTCGCAGAGAGAGTTCATCTTTGCAATAATCCCCGCAGGACGTCCCTCCAGAGCATGATTCTTCTCCCGCTCAATCAGGTAAAGGAATTTATCCTTCAGCCACAGGGGTGCCAGACTGAGCTTGTTCCACACAAGGGGTTCAGAATAGCCTGAGAGCATGTTGAACACAGCTGTTGCGTCCTCCCCCACCGATTCTGCGCAGGTCAGCAGCCCGATATCCGTATACAGCTTGGCGGTAGCGTCATTGTAGTTGCCTGTGCCCAAGTGTACATAGCGGCGGATACCGTCATCCTCCCTGCGCACCACAAGGGTTATCTTGCTGTGAGTTTTTAATCCCACCAATCCGTAGATGACATGGCAGCCCGCCTTCTCCAGCATCTTTGCCCAGACAATATTGTTTTCCTCGTCAAAACGCGCCTTCAGCTCCACCAGCACCGACACCTGCTTGCCATTCTCCGCCGCCTGGGCCAGAGCCGCAATGATAGGCGAATTGCCGCTGACACGGTACAGGGTCTGCTTGATGGCAAGAACCTCCGGATCCTTTGCCGCCTGCCGAATAAAATTCACCACCGGTTCAAAGGTCTGATAAGGGTGATGCAGAAGGATATCGCCCTTTCTGATCTCTTCAAAAATATCGCATCCCATCGGAAGCTCCGGCACGGGCTGAGGCGTGTACTTCGGTGTCTTAAGATGCTCAAATCCCTCCAGTCCGTACAGCTTCATCAGTACGGTAAGGTCCAGCGGGCCTGCGATCTTGTAGATGTTTTGCTCCATGTGCAGCTCGCTCTTGAGGATTTTCAGCAGCCTCTTGTCCATGCCGTCCTCCACCTCAAGGCGGATTGCCTCACCCCACTGACGCTTCTTCAGCTGCTTCTGTATCTCCTTCAGCAAATCTGCCGCTTCATCCTCCTCGATGGTCAGATCGGCATTTCTCATGATCCGAAAAGGATGAGCACACACAATATCGTAATTCAAAAACAGCTTGTGCATGTTCCTCTCAATAATCTCCTCCAGAAGGATAATCTTCTTCGCCCTCCCGGCTGCAGGCAGCTGAACGATACGGTCCAGCACCGAAGGCACCTGCACCGTGGCAAACTCCATCTCGTCCTTGCTGTTTTTCTTGTGAACCAGAGCCGCGATGTTCAGCGTCTTGTTTCGAACCAGCGGAAATGGTCTTGAGGAGTCCACAGCCATGGGCGTCAGCACAGGGTAGACGTTCTCCTCAAAATACTGGTCAATAAACACCGCTTCCTCTTTACTCAAATCCTCGTGCCTGCTGATGATCTGAAGCCCGTTCTTCTCCAGCTGAGGCACCAGGGAGCGGTTCCAGGTAGAATACTGCAGATCCACCAGGTTATGGATTGCCACATCCAGGGCGTTAAGCTGCTCCTTTGGCGTCATGCCCGCAATGTCCCGCTTCTCATATCTGGCATTCACCATATCCTTCAGGGAAGCCACACGGATCATAAAAAATTCATCCAGATTGGAGGCGGTAATGCTTAAAAATTTCAGCCGTTCAAACAGCGGAATGTTTTTATCCCTGGCCTCATTCAGCACCCTGTGGTCAAACAGAATCCAGGAAAGCTCCCTGTTGGTATAATATTTCGGATTACAAAAATCAATTTCACCCATATCAGTAACCATGCCTTTCCGCAACCTGCGAATTTGGGCCGCAGGCACAAATTTGCGTGTGAAAAATTTATTTTTCACACTGACCTCACTTCTGCATCGTCTGCGTCTGCAATGTTTTTTTCTGCTTTAAAACCGGTTCCACACTGAATACTTCCCGGAAAAATTCCGTCCTCTCCCGGAAAAATCCCTTCTCCAAAGTAATGTCCTCGGCAGTGTCTATCGTGAGAAGCAGCTGATTTTCTCTCAGAACCGCTTTTATTCCCTTCATCTTCTGTTTGTGGCTCCTGTCCAGGCCGTTGGACAGCCTTAAAATTGCCGTCAGCTTCGCAACCTTCAGGTAAGTCTCCTTGTCCATCCCCCGGGCACCGCCCTGCTGTCCGTCATATATAAATCTGCCGTGATTAAAACGCACTATGTTTGCCACCATCTCCCGCTCCGCATGGGACAGGCCGATAATCTCCGTAGCCATGATAATATCGTAGGAGGTTTCGCCTATATTCACCATACTGATATACTTGCCGCAGTCATGCAGGATTGCCGCCAGCCTCAGGTAGAGAAGCTCCCGCTTTCCCAGGCCGTGCACCTTTTTCATACTCTCAAAGATTGTAGTAGTGATATTCTCCAACGTCTCGGCACGTTTCTTGCTGCCCATATACCGCTTGCTGATGTTGACGGCACAGGCTACAATATCCTTCTCAAAATCATGTTCTCCGCGAAACATCTTTATTTTTTCCGCATATTCGTATGCTATGCCATCACACAGGGTCACGCCCGGCGCCCATATCTGCCCGGCCCCCATAAGATCGGCAATACGCCCGGCCAGCACGGCGCTGATAAAGGCCAGCGGCACCTTCTCCTCCGGCATTCCGAGAGATTTCGCCACCTGCTCCGGGTTCTCTGTCCGCAGCTGATTTACAAAGCCTTCAAATGCTTCTCTGTCCAGTACGGCTTTGCCGGAATTTCCACCGGTAAGTTTTACTGCCAGAGGCGAGATATAGCCGTCAATCACGATCAGGTTCCGTATCTCCCTGTCCTTCAGGTATAACTTTTTATAGTTTGCCAGCTGTGCCATAGCCATCTCGTCAATGAAATATTCCATCCGTGATTTTTTCACATCAAAGCGGACCAGGTATTCCTGAATGCGCAGAACGCCAAGCCGCAGGTTCTGTGTGGATACCAGAGTGTCATTGTCGAACAGGGATATTTGAATACTTCCGCCTCCGATGTCCAGAATAGCCGTTTTTTCCTCGATGATCCTGCGGAAACTCTCGCCTCTGGATGCCACGGATTTGTAATCAAGAAAACGCTGTTCGGAATTACTTAATATTTCTATCCTGATTCCGGTCCGCTGCGCAATCTGGTCCTGAACAATAATGGAGTTCTCCGCCTCACGGATGGCGCTTGTGCCGTATGCCCTATATGCCTCCGCCTTGTAAGCCTTCATGATTCCGCCGAATTCCTTCAGAGTACGGCAGATTTCGTCCAGCTTTTCATTGCATATCCTGCCATGGGCATAAGTGTCGCTGCCCAGCGCCAGCCTTCTGCTGACGCAGTCAATCTCCCGCATGCTGTTCTTGCCGGAGAACTCAAATATCTTCATTGTCAGTTCAAAACTGCCCACAACTATGGCCGCAAAGGTTCTGGTGCTCATTCGCCTGCCTCCTGTTCCTGTTTTGCTTTCTCATATCTTTAACGCATTCAAAACATTCAAAATCGTCACTGTCCGCCGTAAGTGCCCTGAAGATAATCCACAAACTGCCTGGCTGTCCGCCCGGACAGTCCGCCGTGGGAAAGCTCCCATTTATTCGCCTCCGCCAGCAGCTCCTCCGTCCGCATCTTCACGCCGCTCCGTTCCGCCAGCGCCTTTACAATACTCTGAAACTGCTTCTTGTCCGGCGCTCCGAAATAGATTGTGACGCCGAAGCGGTATACCAGCGACAGCTTTTCCTGCACGGTATCACCGGTGTGCATATCCTCACGCACCTCCTCCCTGTCGCTGTAATTCTCGCGAATCAGGTGTCTTCTGTTGGAGGTGGCGTATATCAGAACGTTCTCCGGTTTGCGCTCAAGCCCGCCCTCAATGACCGCCTTCAGATATTTGTACTCCGTCTCAAAGTCCTCAAAGCTTAAATCATCCATGTAGATAATAAACTTGTAATTGCGCTTCTTAATCTGGCCGATAACCTCATTCAAATCCTGAAACTGATGCCTGTATATCTCTATGATGCGCAGTCCTTTTTCATAGTATTCGTTGGCAATGGCCTTGATGCAGGAGGATTTCCCGGTACCGGCATCGCCGAACAGCAGACAGTTGTTCGCCTTTCTCCCCGCCACAAAGGCATCCGTGTTGTCTGTCAGCTTTTTCTTGGGAATCTCATATCCCACCAGATCGCTTAAAGCCACATGTGCAATATTCGGAATGGGCTCAATATGTACGCCGGCCTCGTCGTGCGCCACCCGGAATGTCTTATGCAGGCCGAACTTTCCCACTCCGTATTCCCTGTAAAACTCGGTCAGGGTGGCCTTCATCTCCTCCGGCGTCTGGTCACTGCAGAATTTTTCCGCAAGCTCACAGATGCGGGCACATATTCTGGTGTTATATACCTTGCTCTCCCTGCTGCTGGCCTCGTAATGCTCCGTCAGGGCATACTCCGGCACCTGAAGTTTTTCACACATGTCGCTGAAATCATAGTCATAAAATTCCTTGAAGATAACAATATCATGCAGGGCCGCATCGTTGATGGTTCCCTGAATCTCACCCCTGATTTCGCAGCCGCAGCTGTAGCTGTTCTCATTATTCACCAGAAGGTTCGCCAGATAGCAGTGCCACAGGTTCCCGTGAAAGCCGTAAGTTCCGGCAAGTTCGATAAGCCTGTGGATGCAGGCATAAAAGAGTGCAGCAGGACTGCACTCGGCAGCCGGACTCCGCTCCGCCTCAGTATCATCATAATGCTCCATGAGCCAGGCCATATCATAGAGAAGGGCTCCGTCTTCGAAATTCCTGTAAACAATCAGTTCCTGCTCGCGCATACTCTTTTTGTCCTTTCTTCAGTAATTCCCCAGTATCTTCATGTTCCGGGCCTCATCCCGAAGCCCGCGCAGCGCGTTTTTCACGGCGCTGTCCGCCAGGTTGCCCTCGAAATCAATAAAGAAACGGTACTCCCATGCTCTATCCTCGATAGGACGGCTCTCTATTTTTGTCATATTCAGATTGTTATAGATAAAGTGGGACAGCATATGGTACAGGGAGCCGCTCTCATGGGGCACCTCAAAGCAGATGCTTATTTTATTTGCATCCTTTCGGAAGATTTTCTGGTTGGTGACAATGATAAAGCGGGTGGAATTGCCGCCGCAGTCATTGACGCCTCTCCGGAGTATCTCCAGACCGTAGGCATCCGCAGCCTGCTCTCCGGCAATGGCCGCCTGACTTACATCCCCGTCTTCCGCCACCTTTTTCGCCGCAAACGCATTATTCTGCATGCTGATCTGCTTCCAGCCCCGGCTTTCCAGAAACCTTGCGCTCTGCATGAGGGACTGGGGGTGTGAAAAGACCGTCCTGATGTCCGAAATTTCTGTACCGGGAACCCCAAGCAGGCAATGCTCCACCTTGATGATCTGCTCACCCACAATATAATTTTCATATTCCTGCAGCAGGTCATAAATCTCATTGACAATGCCCGCCGTTGAATTTTCGATAGGAAGTACCGCAAAATCGGCGCTGCCGTCGTCTATGGCGCTCATAGCATCCCGGAAACTGTCCACATGGAAACTATGTATCTCCTTGCCGAAGTAACGCATCATGGCCGCCTGGGAATAGGCGCCCTCCGCCCCCTGGAACACTACCCTTGCCTTCTCTGTATCCAGCCTGTCCACTCCGATGAAGGGCAGCTTTCCCGTGCTCCCGTTCTCCGCCAGCAGACGATATTGCAGTTTCCTGCTCATAGACATGATCTGCTCAAACAGTTCCACGATACCGTGGCTGTTGAACTCGTTATGTGCCAGTGCCTTCACCGCAGCAAGCTTCTCCGTCTCACGCTGCCTGTCAAATACCTTTTTCCCGGTGCTGATCTTATACTCCGCCACACGGCGGCTCACATCCATCCGCTGCTCGTAAAGCTCAACAATCCTTGAATCAATCTCATCAATCTGCTGTCTCAGCTCCGTCAAATCCATACGCCCACTCCTCTGCTTATTTTATGTCTATCTTATACCAAAACAAACTTGATAGCAAGCAAAAAGGGGTGTATAGTGGAGATAAAGGTAACAGTCAGACTGTTACAGTTAAAGCATCAATGAGGGAGGGATCCAGATGAACAAAACTGTCAAAACTGTCCTGATCTGCGGAATCTGCATAATACTGCTTGTTGTTGTGGGATTTGTAAGCATGTTTGCAAATCGTGTGCCCATGAATCCGGATGGCACTGTGGGCAACAGTGCAGGCAATATAAATAACGAGGGACTGTTCTGCGAATATGACGGCAGAGTCTATTTTTCCAATGCCGAAGACCAGGGCTGCCTTTATTCCATGAAACCTGATGAGACAGATGTAAAACAGCTGAACAAAATGGAGGTCAGAAATATTCTTGCCGGCGGAAAATATCTTTACTTTTATCAGACCGGTTCCGCATCGGAATCCGGCCTTGGACAGATAGAGGGTATACGTTCGTTCTGCCGGAGCGGACTGAACGGCAGCAATGTCATCACTCTGACCAGAGATGTGGTGGTAACCGGACAGCTGGTAAATAATTATCTGTACCTGCTGACCACAAAATCCGCCGAAACCTCATTTTATAAGCTGAAAATCGACAAATCCGAGCAGGTGAATCTGGCCAGCTATAATATTAATCCCGCCTGTGCCAGGGATGGAATCATCTACTACAACGGCACTCAGGACAACCATTATCTCTATGCACTGAACACATCCAATGATGTAGCTTCTGAGCTGTGGCGCGGGAATCTCTGGTATCCTGCTCTGGACGGAGACTATATCTATTACATGGACATTGCAAATAATTACCGGCTCTGCCGCTATTCTCTCAGCATGAACGAAATCCAGGTGCTGACCAATGACAGGGTGGACTGCTTCAACGTGGGGAGCGGTTACGTCTATTACCAAAAAAATGACAGTGTCAATCCCCAGCTGAGATGTATGCGCACTGACGGTTCAGACAACCGTGTGATCGCGGAGGGGAATTTTACCCATATCAACATGACCTCACAATACGTTTACTTCCAGCCATTCGGAGATAACATCACCACTTACCACACTCCTCTTGGGAGCAGCGCATACAGTTTGTTTGCACCCAGGGAGGACTGAATACGGCCGCGGATTCCGCATCTATCATTACATAACAGTTCAGACATTTCTGCTGAACTGTTATGTAACTACTCTTCGATATGATCCAGTCCCTGGCTCAGAATAGTCACTATATGACCGTCAGCCAGGGAATAAAAAATTGTCTTCCCTTCCCGGCGATTCTTCACCAGATCCATCTGTTTCAGCACTCTGAGCTGATGGGATATGGCAGACTGGGACATGCCCAAAACCGCCGCAATATCATATACGCACATCTCCGCAGAGAGCAGCACATACAGTATTTTCAGCCGCGTGGCATCCCCAAACACCTTGAAGAACTCCGCCAGGTCCTGAAGCTCCTCCTCAGGCGGCATCTTTTCATCTATTATCTTCAAAATCTTTTCATCCACATTGATATAGGTATTCTCGTCCATCCGTTCACATCCTTCTGCTTTTATACTTAAGATCCTGTATATCGCATATCGGGGTCATCCCGTAGGCTCATTGTACATCAAACCGGTTCAATCTGCAAATGAATCTGCCTATTTCCCGGAGTGATAATAAGCTTTCATCCCCCGGCTCATGGTGATACTGCCATCCTTCCCTACAAACAGCGCTTCCGCTCCGAAATTCTCCGCCAGAGCCAGTCCCCTTTCCTCACCCAGAATAAAGCAGGCCGTGGAGAGGGCATCGCTTAAAAAGCCATCCTTTGCCAGGATCGTTACTCCCGCCACGCCGCTGTCCGCCGGATAGCCGGTGGCCGGATCAATAATATGGTGATATCTGATACCATCCACCTCCATATAGCGCTCATAATCTCCCGATGTGGAAATAAACCACTCACCTTCCAGAGTTAAAATGCCCACATTAGAGGCCGTGTCCTCAGGATTTGCAATTCCCACGTTCCAGCATCCCCCATCCGGCTTCTGCCCATAAGTCAACACGCTTCCGCCCAGGGATATGACAGCACCTGTTATTTCATCCTTTTCCCGCAGATACGCCAGAATATGATCCAGCGCAATCCCCTTGCCCACTGCCCCCAGGTCCAGCTGCGCCCCATCCGGCAGATACAGGCGGTTCCCTCTTATATCCAGGCTGCCGCTGCCGCAGATTTCCAGTGCATTCTGCAGCTGCTCCTCCTCCGGCGGTGCAAACATACCCTCCTTTTCACCTGCAGCCCAGCTGTCAATATCCCACAGACTGACCACCGGCCCCATTGTCACATCAAAGGCTTCGTCAGACTTTTCCCATATTTCAAGACACCCTTCCAGAATCTCCTCCATGGGATCTGACAGACTGCATCCCTCCGCACTGCCCGCCGCCGCGTTCAGGCTCCAGACCTCCGAGGTATCCAGACGCCGGGAGAGCACATCCTCCTCCAGTTTTCGGAGAAGCTCCATAATTTCCGCCGCCGTTTCGGTCTCATCCCCCGTAGTATAAAGGGTTTGCGATATAACCGTCCCCATCGCCGTATCCACATTCTGTATCTGTCGTACCTGCCCGGCCTGCTCCGCTCCACAGCCGCAGCAGACCAGCAAAACCCCGGTCAGCAGCACCGCAAAAATTTTCTTCATTTTCTTCATCCTTTTTGTTATACTTTATTCATGTTAGAACATATCGCCCGGGCTGCACTGTCACAGATACCCTGTGAGCGAATCGGAGCAATATGGAGAGGAGACCCTGATACCATGAGCGCAAAAGACCGGGGAAATCCGGCTGCTTTCCTGATCGGAGCAGTCCTGATACTGTTATCCGCCGCCAGTCTGATTTTTATTTTGCTCCCCAAAGATCAGGAAAACGGATATACTGCAGACATTTATCAGAACGGAAACCTGATTGCAAGCATCTCCCTGGATGAGGTCCGGGAGCCTTATCGCTTCACTGTTACGGGAGATGGAGACTGCTCCAACGAAATAGAAATCCGCCCCGGCAGCATCGGCATCATTTCCGCGAACTGCCCTGACAAACTCTGCGTCCTTCAGGGCTTCATCAGCGATTCCAGGCTGCCCATCACCTGTCTGCCCAACCGGGTAGTCATCCTGCTTCGCCCGAACAAAGACAATGAGCTTGAAATAACACCTGATATTATAACCTATTGAGGAGATTCCATGAAGCTGAAACGACTGACTACTTTAGCTCTGTATGTTACTCTTTCCCTTGCTGTTTACGCTGTCGAAAGCGCCATTCCGCCACTGGTTCCCATTCCCGGCATCAAGCTTGGCCTTTCCAACATTATCACTCTGATTCTGCTGCACCACTTTTCCCTGCGGGAAACAGCGTTGGTGCTGACAGCCCGCATCCTGCTTTCCACGCTGCTCTTCGGTCAGTTCATGAGTTTTTTTTACAGTCTTTCCGGCGGTGCTTTAAGCCTGCTTGCCATGTTCTTAACCTGCAGACTGCTGCACAGCAAAATGGTCTTTCTCACGGGAGCTGTGGGCGGGCTGACTCACAATCTGGGGCAGCTGCTGACAGCTTTTGCCCTGACTGCAACTCCGGGGGTACTCTCCTATCTTCCCTTTCTGGTCTTAAGCGGCATCCTCACCGGCCTTTTCACCGGGTTTACTGCCGCCTTTACGGACAAATATCTCCTGCCTCACATGGGGCGGGATGATTTTTCCAGTTCTTCCAGCTCCTGAAGCACCGTTGTGCCCAGCACCGGATGCCTGTAATTCGGTGCCACTGTACTGAGAGGCTTTAAGACGAATTCCCTGTTTTGAATATCAGGGTGAGGTATCACCAGATCATCGCTCTCATACACCAGCTTATCAAAGAACAGAATATCCAGATCCAGAGTCCTGGGCCCCCAGTGCAGCGTCCGCTCTCTCCCTGCACTGTTCTCTATCTCATGGAGAACTTCCAAAAGCTCTTCCGGCCCCAGTAATGTCTCTATCTCAATGACACCATTCAGGAAATTATCCTGCTCCACTCCCCCATAGGGTTCCGTCTCAATAATATCCGATACCCTGACCAGCTTCATCCGGGGATGCTCTTTTAGCGCCTGAATCCCATCCTCTATATATTTTTTCCGGTCTCCCATATTGGAACCCACAGACAAATATGCCTTATGCCAGCTTCTGTGTATCTTCACGGAAACACATTTAAAAGGAAGGGGAATAGGTGCTTCCGGTTTGTATATCTCCAGGTCAAGCCCACATATTAAATCATATTTTAACAATATATCCTCTGCTAGCTTTTCAGCCACTGCCTCCAGAGTGTGACACGTGTTATCCTTCATCCACTTCTCAATAAAAAGGCTTACATCACCATAATCCGTAGAACACTCTATTTTATCCTCTGTTCCTGCCCTGCGGGTATCCGTATAAAGCACGGCGCTGGCCAGAAATATCTGGCCCCGTTTCCTCTCCCCCGGATACACACCGTGATATGCATAAACCTCCAGCTTATCAATTCTGATTTCATCCTTCGCCCACTCGCTGTACATCAGCATCTTCCTCCCTTCAGTATAGCCTCCGTCATCCTGATGGCACGTACATTTTCCTTTATATCATGCACCCGCACAAACATGCAGCCCTTCATAACAGCAATAACAGTAGTTACCAATGTTCCTTCCACTCTCTGATCTGCGGGCAAATCCAGTGTCAGACCGACTACCGACTTGCGGCTGCAGCCCAGCAGTATCGGACGGCCAAACACCTTCAGCTCCTCCAGACAGTTTATTACTTCCAGATTCTGCTCATAGGACTTTGCAAAGCCCACGCCCGGGTCGAGAATTATCTTGTCATCCGCAATGCCGGCCTTTTCCGCCAGGTGGATGGTCTCGGCAAGATCCGCCGCCACATCCTGCATAAAATCATGATAATCCGGATTTTGCCGGTTGTGCATCAGGCAGCATGGCAGTCCGCTATCTGCAATAACATCCGCTATTTTTTTATCATGCTTCAGGCCCCATATATCGTTGATCAAATCAGCTCCCGCGCAGATGCCCGCCAAAGCAACCTTTGCCTTATAGGTATCCAGCGATACCGGCACATTAAAGCGCGCCTTCACAGCCTCAATCACAGGAGCTGTCCTGGCAATCTCTTCTTCATCCGGCACAGTGGTATAGCCCGGCCTTGTAGACTCGCCGCCGATATCAATAATATCAGCACCCTGCTCCAGCATTTCCTCCACATGCCTCAGGGCGCTGTCTCTGTCATTCCACTTTCCTCCGTCGGAAAAGGAATCCGGCGTCACATTCAAAATGCCCATCACATAAGTATGCCCCTGTGTCTGAAATTCTTTGTTTCCTATTCTCATTCCGGCCTCCCGATTCTTTCCGGGTCCGGCAACCCTGCCGGCTCAATAGACAATTTCCCTGTTTTTTCTGCCTTCCTTCCAGTTGCAGTCCCCTTCTGCTTTACATGCATAACAGGGGCGGCTGGCCTTGTCAGCCCGGTACAGCACTCCTCTTAAACTTCGCTCCGGAATTACCTCGTTGTTCCTGTGCTGTAGAATTGCATCTGTAATAACACTCGTTTCTTTTTCATCAAATCCGCAGTCCCGAAGAACTTCCGGCGCAATGAGGGCGCTTGCCTGCTCATGGGGAATACCCTCTTCATACTGCCTGTGTTTTCCGATGTCGTGCAGCAGAGCCGCTCCGTAAATCAAGTCTCCGGAAATTCCTATCCCTTCCTCAAGATTGATGATCCTGGCGATCCGCGCCACATCCAGAAAATGTGCCATGTCATGACGGCAGAAGCGTCGGTCTGCTTCTGCCGTCATATTCTTTTCCAGATTCTCAATAAATAAATGATGATTTAATATTTTATTTATCCTGTCCATGAACTCCGCTTTCCTTTTCCAGCCGCAGCATCTGAAAGAAACGGTCCTGCAGCTCCGTGTTATTCTCGAACACACCTCTGACCGCAATGCTCACGGTTTTGCTTCCGGGCTTCTTCACGCCGCGCATGGTCATACACATGTGCTCCGCCTCCAGCACCACCATGGCCCCTTTAGGCCCAAGGTGCTCCATGAGCGCGTCCGCAATCTGTCCCGTCATCCGCTCCTGTATCTGAAGTCTTTTGGCGTATACCTCAACTGTTCTGGCCAGTTTGCTTAAGCCCACAACCTTACCGTTCGGAATATAAGCCACATGAGCTCTGCCGAAAAAGGGCATCATGTGATGCTCGCACATGGAGTAAAAGACGATATCCTTCTCCAGAACCATCTCCCCACCGTCAACGGAAAACACCCTTGACAGAGGAACCGCCGGGTCCTCTTCCATTCCGGAAAAAATTTCCGTGTACATTCTCGCAATCCTGTCGGGAGTCTCAGCAAGGCCCTCCCTGCCGATGTCTTCTCCGATTCCCTCCAGCAGGAGCCTGACGGCCTCCCGTATCTTATCCTGATCTACCATCTGACTAACCTCGATTCTGCCAATGACTCACCATTTCATAGGCCGTTTCCATCCGTTCCCTGACCGCCCACATACTTACTGACGCTCTGCTATTTTTATCAGGCGCCCCACAAATGACAAGGTGCCGAAAGCAATAATGACATCTTCCTTCCCTGCAAGCAGCCTTGACATCTCCACCGCCTCCTCCGGACTGTCCACCGCCGTCACGCCGGGATGAACCCTTGCAACCTCCCGGGCAAGCTCGTAAGCCGGAAGGGCTCTGGGATTGTCCGGCGGGGTAACGGTGATGATCTGATCCGCCAGGCTGTGGGTCAGCCCAATCATCTTTTCGTATTCTTTATCCTTCAACACTCCCATTATATAGATAATTCTCTTATTTGTAAAATAGAATTGCACCGATTCCGCAAGTCTTTTTGCCGCATCCTCGTTGTGCGCCCCATCCACAATGAAGCAGGGCTTTTTCCCAACAAGGGTAAACCGCCCCGCCCAGACGGTCTGCTTAAGTCCCTGCCGCAGTTTCTCCTCCGGCACCGGAAAGCCGTGTTCACTCAAAATCTTCAGCGCCTCCACCGCCAGCGCCCCGTTTTCGATCTGATACTTGCCCGCCAGAGAAATTTCCAGCCCTGAAAATCCCCCATAGCTGAAGCGTTGTCTCTCAAGCCCGTATTTTACGGAGGTAATCCGTGAACGCTCCGCCACCGTAAGGGGGCAGTCCAGGGCAGCTGCCCTGTCCTTTATGACCTTCTCCGCTGACTGCAGCTGCTCTGCGCTCACCACCGGAACTCCGGGTTTCATTATCCCTGCCTTCTGCGCCGCAATCTCCTCCGGCGTATTTCCCAGAAACCTCATGTGATCCATACTTATGGAGGTAATCACCGCCAAAACCGTACTTTCTATGACGTTCGTGGCATCCAGGAGCCCGCCCATCCCTGTCTCCAGCAC
>CAMWJV010000049.1 GCA_947174665.1 uncultured Lachnospiraceae bacterium | reverse complement strand
TAGACAGGTTCGTATCCTTCATGCCGTCGAGTCGGGGAGCAGGGCATGGGGATTTGCCTCCCCTGACAGTGATTTTGATGTGAGATTTGTCTATGCACGGTCTGAGGCGGATTATCTGTGGATAGATGAGCCGAGAGATGTAATTGAGTGGCAGCTGGATGAGGTACTTGACATTAATGGCTGGGACCTGAAAAAGGCGCTGAGGCAGTTTGCCAGAGGAAATGCGACGCTGTTCGAATGGAGCGGTTCTCCAATCGTGTATCGCACGACAGAGGACTGGAACAGGATACGGGAAGTATCGAGACAGTATTTTTCTGAGAAGTCGGCGGTCTATCATTATTACGGCACGGCAAACAGCACGCTGCAGGAGTATTTATCGGGGGACATGGTGCGGTATAAGAAATATTTTTATGCGATCCGGCCCCTGTTGGCGGCACAATATATTGAAAAGTACCATGAAGCGCCGCCGGTGTTGTTCGATGAATTGCTGAAGCTGGAACTTCCGCAGGATCTCCGGGCTGCCATTGACGAACTTCTGGAGATTAAGAAGATCACAACAGAGAAAGAAGAAAATCCGCAGATTACGGTTATCAGGGAATTTATTGAATCTGAGACAGCCCGCCAGAAGGACATAGCGGATAAACTGGCAGATGATCATAACAAAGACCGGACAGCCCTGAATCAGGTGTTCAGAAGTGTCATTTCCCTGCCTTGCAATTCTTTTCCAAATAGTGTAACATGAAACAGTAAATTGCGGAGTGAAAGGCGGAGTAGGATTAATATGGAAAATCAAAACTTTCAGGGAACCGGAGAATATGTGGCGAGCGAGGAGCTGATGGCCAGCGTTAATATTGCAATGGCGCTGAAAAAACCGCTTTTGATCAAGGGAGAACCGGGCACCGGCAAGACCATGCTGGCGGAAGCGGTGGCGAAGGCTCTCGGCAAGAGGCTGATCATCTGGAATATCAAGTCTACCACCAAGGCTCAGGAGGGCCTGTATGTCTATGACACGATACAGCGCCTCTATGATGGTCAGTTTGGCGAGGAGGGCGTAAATGACATTGCAAGATACATCAAGCTCGGCAAGCTGGGAGAGGCTTTTGACAGCGACGAACAGGTGGTGCTGCTTATCGATGAGATAGACAAGGCGGATCTGGAGTTTCCCAACGATCTGCTGTGGGAGCTGGACCAGATGGAATTTTATATCAATGAGACGAAACGCACCGTAAAGGCAAAACAGCGTCCTATCGTTATCATCACCTCCAACGCGGAAAAGGAGCTGCCGGATGCGTTTCTGCGCCGCTGCATCTTCCATTATATCGACTTCCCTGACAGGGAGCTGATGTTGGAGATTGTGCGGGTGCACTATCCGAATGTGGAGGATAATCTGTTGAAAAATGCAATGGATGTTTTCTACAATATCCGGAGTATCCGGGATATCCGCAAGAAGCCCAGCACATCCGAGCTTATTGACTGGATCAATGCATTGCAGATCGGCGGCATATCCGCTGAGAAGATCAAGCAGACGCTTCCCTTTATCGGCGTTGTGGTGAAAAAGGACGAGGATATGGAGCTGGTGAAGCAGGATAAGGGGAATCTGTAAAGCCGGCAAACTTTGGACTTTAAAGTCTGTTATCAGTTTGGCATGGAGGCGGATATGTTTATTCGTTTTTTTGAGACCCTGCGGGCTAAAGGACTGCGGGTGACGCTGGGGGAGTTTCTGACCCTTCAGGAGGCGCTTGACCAGGGGCTGTGCGGCAGTTCGCTGACACAGTTCTATTATGTGGCCCGGATGATTCTGGTAAAGAGCGAGACGGATTTCGATAAATTTGATATGGCCTTTGAGGAGTGCTTTAAGCCTGCTCAGAGGGAGACGGAGGTCGGAAAAGAAATGCTCCGCTGGCTGGACAAGTCCGACATGCTGGAGCTTGCCCATGAGGAAGCAAGGGCCCACCTGAACCAGATGGAGGACATCCAGGTGGACAAGGAGGATGTTGAAGAGACTTTTAAGCAGCGTCTGAAAGATCAAAACGAGGAGCACAACGGCGGCAGCTTTTGGATCGGCACTATGGGAAAGACTTCCTTCGGCAATATGGGAGGCAATGTGGGCGGTGTCCGCGTGGGAGGCCAGACCGGATACCAGTCAGCGTTTTCCGTGGTGGGGGCAAGAAAGTACCGTGACTTCAGGGATGACAGGGTACTTGACAACCGGCAGTTCCAGATGGCTTTCCGCAAGCTGAGGCAGTTTTCCTCCAGGCTGGACATACCGGAAACGGAGCTGGATATTGACGGCACCGTGAACAAGACATGCAACAACGGCGGCTGTCTTCAGATTGTGATGCAGAAGCCCAGAAAAAACGCAGTGAAGCTGCTTTTGCTCATGGATTCCGGTGGGACAATGATTCCCTTCAGCAGCCTGCTCAACGATTTGTTTCAGGCGGTACACAAGTCCAACCATTACAAGGATGTGAAGACTTATTACTTTCATAATTGTATTTACAGCAAGCTGTACAAGACACCGGAGTGCGAGAACGGAGACTGGATTGACACGGAGTGGATGTTCCGCAATGTAGACAGTGATTATAAGGTTATTATCGTAGGAGATGCGGCCATGGCGCCCGAGGAGCTTTATTCGGATACCGGAAACTATCGGGGACCAAACGGCGGATTGTCGGGCTGGGAGTGGCTGAATCTGGTGAAAAAGAAGTATAAAAAGGTGGTATGGCTGAATCCCAAGATGGCACCGGGTAGAGCGCCCTGGCGGGAGGCGGAGACAGCGGTGAAGGAGCTGTTTCCCATGTACAAACTGACGGTAGACGGGTTGAACCAGGCTATGCAGAAGCTGATGTCAGCCAGATGAAAATATTGACAATAAGGAGGGCAGAGAGATGACAGTATTTGAAGAACTGAAGGCAAGAGGGCTGCTGGCGCAGCTGACGGACGAGGAGGAGATAAAGGAGCTTATAAACAACGGGAAAGCTACATTTTATATTGGCTTTGACCCTACTGCGGACAGCCTTCATGTGGGACATTTCATGGCGCTGTGTCTGATGAAAAGACTGCAGATGGCAGGCAACAAGCCCATTGCTCTGATCGGGGGCGGAACGGGCATGATCGGCGATCCTTCCGGCAGGAGCGATCTGCGCACTATGATGACAACAGAGCAGATCGACCATAATTGTGAATGCTTTAAAAAGCAGATGAGCCGTTTTATCGAGTTTGGCGAAACTACGGAAACAGGTCATTCTGCGGCCATTATGGTGAACAATGCGGACTGGCTCAGGGACCTGAACTATATTGAGTTTATCAGGGACATCGGCGTCCATTTCTCCGTGAACCGCATGCTGACGGCGGAGTGCTACAAGCAGCGGATGGAGAAGGGTTTGAGTTTTCTTGAGTTTAATTACATGATCATGCAGAGCTATGATTTCCTGTGTCTGTATGAGAAGTACGGCTGCAACATGCAGTTCGGCGGCGACGACCAGTGGAGCAATATGCTGGGCGGCACGGAGCTGATCCGCAGGAAGCTGGGCAAGGATGCCTATGCCATGACAATTACGCTGCTGCTGAACTCTGAGGGCAAGAAGATGGGCAAGACCCAGAAGGGAGCTGTCTGGCTTGACCCCAACAAGACATCACCCTTTGAGTTCTATCAGTACTGGAGGAACGTGGCTGATGCAGATGTGCTGAAGTGTCTTCGCATGCTGACATTCCTGCCTCTGGAGCAGATTGAGGAGATGGACAAGTGGGAAGGCAGTCAGCTGAATAAGGCCAAGGAGATTCTTGCCTATGAACTGACCCAGCTGGTACACGGAACCGAGGAGGCGGAAAAGGCTCAGGAGAGCGCCAGAGCACTGTTTGCCGGCGGGGGAGATGCGGCCAGCATGCCCACCTGCAAATTAGAGGAAGGAGATTTTCTGAACGGAACCATAGATATTTTAGGTGTGCTGGTGAAAGCCGGGCTTACTGCTTCGCGTTCAGAGGCCAGACGGGCGGTGGAGCAGGGCGGAGTCACCGTGGACAACGAGAAGGTGACGGATATTAAGACTGTTTATACACCGGAAGTCTTTACGGGCGACGGCATTGTAGTGCGTCGGGGTAAAAAGAGCTATAAAAGAGTTGTGATGTAACAAGCAAAAAAAGTAAAGTCCTTCGTCTTGCGGCGAAGGACTTTTGCAGTGTGGAGCAGAGATACAATTTGTATACATCAATGGAGAAAATGGAATTGTAACGGAAGAAGTATAGTGAGGAGAGATATGTACCATATTGGAATTTGTGATGACGGAATAAATATTTGTACCTCCATTGAAAATATGCTCTTGCAATGCGGGGCGGAGAAGAACCTTCAGCTGGATATAAATATATGGTATACGGGAGAGGGGCTAAAGGACTACCTGGAGCAGGGTAATCACCTGGATATTCTTTTTCTGGATATAGAATTATTCCGGATGACGGGAATAGAAGTCGGCGATTATATCAGAAATCAACTGGATGATATGGGGATGCAGATCATATACATTTCCGGAAAAGCATCTTATGCACAGCAGTTGTTCAGGACACAGCCTCTGGATTTTCTGGTCAAGCCGATTTCGCAAAGCCGGATCAGGGATGTGCTCGAAATGGCAGTCAGGGTTCTGAAAAAGAAAAATGAAAGGTTTGAATTCCGTCAGGGGAAAGATTACTATTATGTTCCCATGGGAGATATTGTTTATTTCGGCAGTGAAGGACGAAAAGTAAAAATAGTAACCGTGAAAGAGACATATGAGTTTTACGGCAGGTTAAAAGAGATTGCCAAAGGGTTATCGGAAGATTTTATTGTCATACATCAATCCTATATAGTGAATGAAGAATATATTTTCCGGTACACCTATGAGATGGTGGAATTAACCGATGGCACGATATTAACGATCAGCCCGGCAAACCGTAAACAGGTCAGAGAAAGGATTTTGAGGGAAAAATAAAATGCTTGATTTTGTAATTTGCGCGTCTACAAATCTTTTCAGAATGTATCTGATTGACAGATTCATCATAACCTTTCTCGGCAGGTTAAAGGAAAACCGGAAAAAAGAACTCCTTGCTTACGCATGCTTTTATATTGTAAACACAGCTCTATTTTGGGAATTTCATACCGTATGGATCAATGTTTTGAGTAATCTGGCCGGCATAGGCATTATTGCATGGATGCATTCGAAATCAGTAAAAACAATTCTGTTTGTGACCTGTTCCGTTTATCTGATCAATATGGGATGTGATGTGGCATCAATGTTTCCTTTTGTCAGTTACGAGGATGGAAAGGTGAGTGATCAGATTTACGCGGTACTGACTGTATTTTTGATCTTTGTATGTGAACTGATTACGGAAAAGATCGTCACAGTTCATAAAAGAGAGGAAATTCCTCCAAATCTCTCACTGATGTTTATTCCTGCATGCAGTATTGCGGTGATATTACCCCTGACATACTTCGATATCTGTACAGACAAAGGTGTTGCCTTTGTATGCATCGGGCTGCTGGTTATAAATTTTTTTATGCTGTATCTGTATAATCTGCTGCTGCAGTCGGTCTCTCAAAAATACGAAACTGAGATGCTCAAGTCACAGGTACAGATATATGCAAACCAGCTTGATGTCATTCTGCAGAGTGAGGAAAAAATAAAAGCCCTGCGGCATGATATGAAACACCATATGAATGAATTAATGCTGATGGCAAACAGGCATGGCATAGGGGAAATACAGGAATATATAGGCCATATGGAAGATTTTATCCGAAATCCCAATGAAATTGTGGATTCCGGCAATCTGGAAATTGACAGCGTGCTGAATTATATGCTTCAAAAAGCCGAGGAGGAACTGAAAGACGTCGCAGTCAACGTGATGCTGCCGGAAAAGATAAAACATTCCTTTGATATCAACGTGTTGCTGGGAAATTTGCTGGAAAATGCAATTGATGCAGCCAGGCAGACCGAAAAGAAGTATTTGAGTGTTGATATTACATTAAAAAAAGGAGTGTTGAAAATAAAGATTGCAAACAGCTTTTTAGCTGAAAATATTGTGAAAGAGCGGCGGCAGGGGACAGGCAGGGGGTTTCTGACGACAAAAAAAGAAAAAGAACAGCATGGTATCGGGCTGAAAAATGTGGGCAAGATTGTGGAAATGTATGACGGAACTATGGAAGTTACGCCACAGAATGAACTGTTTTGTGTAAACATGATCCTGTATATGTCCAAGACGGAGAAAGGAATATAGTTTTTTGAAAGCATGGACTGCAGGCACCATGCTTTTTTTATTCCCGCGGGCAATGAGCCAAGTGCCGTGCTTGCTTTCTATTTGTGACAAAAATATACATAAATTATAACATGAATCGGCAGAGCATACTCTTTTGTGTTATATTCGGTGTCGGCAGTATAGGGGTATTAGAACCTTTTGTGACAGTTGAATTTATACATCAAAAGAAAGGGAAAAGACAAAATGAAAAAAACAGGGAGATTTTTCGGAGTAATTGCTTTCGGAATAATTTTTTGTGCGGGGTGCGGAGATGGGCAGGCAGATGGGCTTTCGGGTGTACAGCCGGTGGAGGTAGAGGGGATTAACATAGAAAGTAAGGGGCAGGAGGAAAGCGGTGAACGGATTCCGTTGACTCTGGGAACTCTGGGCACGGACAGGATACTGCAAAGTGCAGTGGAATCCTATAATGCGCAGATGGGGAAGTATTATGTTGAGATTGTAGACTATCTGCCTGAGCATTATGACAATGTCATATGGGAGACATCGCAGGACAGGTTCCGCATGGATCTTGCCACCGGTAAGGGAACGGACATCATTATGTTTGGCAATCTGGTTGCGGATGAACTGGGATATGCGGGGGTGTTGGTTGACCTCAATACCTTTCTGACTTCAGAGGATAAACAGGAGAAGTATCTGGGAAATATTCTGGAATGTGTCCAGACAGGCGATTCCCTTTACGAAATATCTCCGGCGTTCACTCTTGAATTCATAGTGGGGGATGGCTCCAGAATTGGTATGGAAAACGGATGGACGCAGGAAGAAATGATGAAAAGCTTTGAGAAAAGCGGTAGGGATGGGTCGGCCCTGGGTAAAGGCGGTGTACGGACGGTGGCCCAACTGGTGGCGTATTCCATTGAAGACTATGTGGACTGGGACATGGGCACGGCAGACTTCTGTAATGAGGAATTTTACCATGTTTTGGAATTTGGAAAAGCCGCCGACAATGGTGAATTCATCCGTCCCACCAGAGAGAGTGTGGCATCGGGAATCCATCTTGCAGGCTGCGAACAGCTTGTGGTGCCAGCAGACATTCAGAGATTGAATTGGCTGTTTGGGGAGAATATGGCGGTGAAGGGGTATCCCTGCAGCCATGGTACGGGTGTAGCAGTTAAGATTGAGGGTGGTTCCATGGGAATCAGCGCATACAGCCAGTGTCCGGAAGGAGCCTGGGATTTCCTGGATTTTTATATAGGAGCAACATGGACAGAGAGAGAATTTTACGCTGAGGGAATTTTGATAAAGGAACAATTTTCTGATATGTTTCCAGGTTTTCCTTTGAATAGACAGCTTTTTGAGGAAGAATTGGAAGGCTCCATGGAGCAGCACTATACAGATGCAGGAGAACTTTTGCCTTTGATCCGGGGAGAAGGTGGCATACCGGATTTTTATGCCAATACGGCAGAGGATGTGAAAAAACTGCGTGAGGTGATTGCCTTGGCGGACAGGCGGAGTTTTAGCAGTTGGTCGGTAATCTGTCAGATTATTGAAGAAGAAATCAGTGGGTACAATTCCGGAGTTCTGACCGCAGAACAAACGGCGGCGAAGATCCAGAACCGTGTGCAGTTGTATTTGAATGAGCAGAGATAAGTACAATTGGGACATTGAAAAATTATAAACAGAAAAAGGCGGATGACCATCAATATGCGAGATATTTTGAAACGAAAGGTGAGGAGGCTAAAATGGATAAATTAAGAAGAGTTAAGTTTGTATGTTGTCTGATGCTGTGTGTATCTTTATTTCTGGCAGCATGCAGCAAGGAGGATAAATCCGATAATGATGCTATATCAAGCGAAAGCGCTGTCACTAATATCACAAATATTACACAGGGACGGGAGTGGGTCTATGTGCCGGAAGTGTTCACAGTGGGAGAAGGATATGCGGATTATGAAAAGATGCAGCCGGTGGGAGATACCTTTTGCTATGTGCTTCAGGGAGATGCGGCGGGAAGCGGGAAGAACATCTGCCGATATTCCCTGACCGATCGGGAACTGACAACTGTCTCCATTAACTGGCCGGAGGGAGGAAAAAGCTGGGATGCGGGATGCCGGTTTTTTACGCAGGATCAGGGCCTGCATATGACCGCAAATGTCTATCCGGCAGATTACAGTTCCATGAAGCGTTTTTTATGCAGGTTTGATCCCGAGGGGAACTGCCTGTTTTCCAGAGACATCACAGAGCAGGCAGGGTGGAATGTTTCTCTTAGAAGGCTGACTGTGGATGAGCAGGGGAGGATTTATATTTTTTTGGATAACGGAGAGATACTGCTGTATACCGATGAAGGAGAATATCACGGCTCTGTCAGCTATAGTGCTCCGGAAAGTCAGGTAATGGTACAGGTAAAGGGAGCCTGTGACGGCGGGAACGGCAAATTTTATGTATGCATCAGTCAGGAGCGCGTCAACATTGCGGGGAGAAATACGGAGGGGACGAATGGTATCCGTTGTACCTTGATGGAAATTGATTTTGAGAATGCCAGACTGCTGGAGGTTGCCAAAAATCTCCCGAATATCAACGGTGTCTGCTGTGGAATACGGCGGGGTAGTAATTCCGACGAGCAAGGAAGTAACTCCGCCGGTGGGAACGGAAATCTTGCCGGGGAGAGTGACGATTCGGACTGCCGGTATGATCTCCTGCTGTATGATGACAGGGCTGTCTACGGATACAGATTTGACGCACAGAAAAGTGATTCAGGATCGGTCGGAGAAGAGTTGTTTATCTGGATGGACAGCGATATCAACGGATATTGTGTCAAAAACCTGTATCTGCTGGAGGATGGCAGGCTGTGCGCCACAGTGGAGGACTGGATGAATGATGACAGGGTAATCGTAGCGCTGAAAAGGACAAAGGCGGAACAGGCACCCAGGCGGGAAGAACTGGTGATTGTCACTGTGAACGGTGGGAGCGATCTGGCAACGATGGCGGTAAAATTCAACAGAGGAAACAGCCGGTATCACCTCACCGTGAAAAACTATGAATCCCTGACAGACTTATATAATGCCATACTGACAAAGAAACCTATGGATCTGATTGACCTGTCCGGTATCAATGTGAAGAAACTGGCTGCCAGGGGGCTCTTTGAAGATCTGACTCCCTATGTGGATCAGTCGGAGCTGTTTGAGCGCTCAGATTTTGTGGACGGGATATTGGATGCATATACCTCCGAAAATACTTTGGTGGGTATTCCGGCGGAATTTATGATTCAGACTGTAGTGGGAAGCAAAGCGCAGCTGGACAATAAGGCCGGACTGACACTGGAGGAGCTGTTTTCACTTGCGGACCGCTATCCGGGAGCGAAAGCCTTTGACGGTGTGACGAAAGAAGAAATGATGCAGTTTTGTCTGATGTTCAATGAGGATACCTTTATTGACTGGGACACCGGCGTCTGTCATTTTGATTCGGAAGAATTTAAGGCGGTACTTGAGTATGTGAGCCAATTTCCGGATGACCCGGTAAACGGGAGAGAAGAATCGGAGGTGCTGTTCGCTGTAGCGGAACTATATCCGACCATGTTACGGGATTATATGAAAATGTTCGGAGAAGATGCTGCCTGCATTGGTTTTCCCACCGCGGACGGCACGGGAGGCCACCTTCTGATCAGCAGCGATGCGTATGCGATTGCCGCTGTGTCGGAGCATAAGGAGAGCGCATGGAGCTTTATTGAGGAATCTTTAACACATGAGAAGGATAATGAACTCTATGCAGGCTTTTACATCAGCTACCCCGCATTGAAAAGAAAACTGAATGAGAGAGCAGATGCTGCCATAGAAAGAAATGAGTTAACCAGGGATGATGTTAATGTTGTGCTGGATATGCTCCCGGATGCAATGCCCTTCTTTTCTGCGCAAGATGATGAAATCATTAAAATCATCAGTGAGGAAGCTTTCGGCTATTACAGCGGGCAGAAGGGGATAGATGATGTAGCAGGCATTATACAAAACCGTGCCCAGCTTTATGTGGATGAGAATCGATGAATCGGTCGAATGTTCAGATGATACTCAGTTCTATGTTTGATATGTTCTGAAACGGAATATCAGGAAGGATATCGCGACTACATAGGTGTAGGAGGCGGTAGCATGGAAGACAGTAAAATTATAGAATTATTTTTGGCAGGGTCTGAGCAGGCCGAAATAAAGCTTTTGCGCAAGTACGGCAGAATCTGCAGGGAGATAGCCTTCTGTATTTTAAATAATCGGGAAGAGGCGGAAGAATGCGTAAATCAAGCCTGTGTGGAGGTATGGAGCAGTATACTGAAAAAGACTCCGGATTCATTAAGTACCTGTATCTGCAGGATTACCAGAAATATAGCACTGAAAAAATACTGTAATAACAGGTCGAAAAGAAGGATAAGTTCTTACGATGTGTCGTTTCTGGAACTGAATGAGTGTATACCATACCCTGCGCGGGACGCGGAATCCTGCACAGAGTACGAGCTGACAGGCTATGTTGAGGATTTCCTTGACATGCTGGACAAAAAGAGCCGCGTTATGTTTGTCAAAAGATATTGGTATGCGGAGGCTGTAAAGACAATAGCGGAGGAATTCGGCATGACAGAAAAACGTGCATCAGTAAAACTGCTTCGTGTCAGGAAAAAACTGAAAATGTATCTGGAAAAGAGAAGTCAGGTTGTAAAGAAAATTAACAATCTTTCAAGTGCAATAGGCAATCTTTATGACAGTTTTATTTTGGAAGCATTTATATATCAGCCGAAATTGAAACTGCGGCAAAATATCCGCCGGATCAGTTTAGCAGCGGGCGTATGCCTTTTGATCGGATCAGTTTTATTGTGAATACAGAAAATATCGTTCCCGGGATACACTTTAGATACAAGAGAGTGATACCATATGTTATAAGGTGGCATAGGGTGAGAAAGAGATGCTGCTTTTATCGTCAGGAGTGAGAGGTAAGATTAAATGAAAAAAAGCTGTTTGGCAGGTGTATTAAGTCTCACATTGGTATTGTTGACAGGATGCGGAGCGTCGGATTCCGCTCAGGGATCAATACAGGAATCCGGTTCCGGGATACAGGAGGAGCAGTCTTACGGCACAGATTCCGAGACCACACCCGCTCTTCCTGATAAGGAGTCAGGGACGGCAATACCGGAAGATACTTCTCCGGCAGATGGAGGGGACACGGATATTTCCTCAGAGGATACTGCGCCCGGCACAGAGAAGACAATAATAAATGGGTTTTCGGGAACGGTAAGCTGCATTGAAGATGGCTGTTTACTGCTTATCGGTGACAGAGTTATTCAGTTGGATGGCAGTACTCTTGAGGTTCAAAAAGAGGCGGAAAACACGGCGCCGTTGCTTGTGAATCCTCAGGCAGCCATACATGGAGATATCTGCACACTGCTTGGAGCATCATTCGAGGACTGGCGCTTTAAAATGGTTGAATATGACAGGAATCTGCAGGTCAGGCAGATTACGGATATTGAGGAGGTATCAGCCTCAGAGCGGGAGCTCATGACCTGCAAACTGTTCTCTGACGGAAAATTAATTTTATATAACAACATAAACGGTTTTTACTCTTTTAACCTGGAGTCCGGCGAAACAAAGGATCTGACGCAGGAGGGCATTTTTGTTTATGATTTTACCTGTCTGGAGGAAACGGGGGAGATTCTGTTCGTCGGCTCGGATTCTTCCGGAAAAAGAATTCTCGGAAGGGTAGATATGGACGGAAAAGGACTGCAGAAGGAGAATGAGTATCATTTGTGGGGAGAACTGTGGGCCTTCGGAGATTATGCTCTCATCGGCGAAGCCGAACTGGTGGGAAAGGAACAGGAGAGAGCGGTTTTCCGCTATGGCGGGGACAGGGGAATTCGTTCTTTTCCGCTTACGGACAGCGCCGAAAACGGTAATATAACGGTATCCTGCGGGGGTGCTTACTATGGAACGCGCACCGGTGTACAGGGTGATGAACTGCGTTATGTGATACGGATTTATTCCTCCGAGGATGGAAGAATGATAAAAGAATTGCCGTTGTCATATGAGGAATATGGTGAAAATTTCAGGTTGAAAGGATATCTGATATGCGATGATACCGACAGAATCATTTTGTATGGAACATGGAGAGGTCGTGAGACAGATACCTGGATCGTGTCAGAAAAAATATAAGATTTCAGGTAGAAAATCTTTGGAGGGAAGAATATGTCCAATATATGGAGAAAACGGATTGTTCAGATAATTCTGGCAGGAGTTTCTGTTTTGACAGCCTGTGGGACGGGGCAGACCGGGACATCGGAGGGTGAACCGGTGACTTTAATATACGGTACTATGCATCTGGAACAGGAAATGGATACATGGATTGCGGAATACAACCTCGCACATGAGGACTGCAGGATTGAAGTGCGGGAATATGGACAGGAGGGTTTTGAGGAAGGACTGCTGCGTCTGAATGCAGAGCTTGTGCAGGGGAAAGGACCGGATCTGCTTGATCTGAGTGATATTGATGCCGGTCCGTATATTACCCTGGGAATATTGACGGATATTTACCCTTTGCTGGAGGCGGACTCTGAACTGTCACAGGAAACCTTTATGCCCGGAGGATTAAAGCTGTATGAGACGGCCGGACATTTATACGGAATTTCTCCGGGATACAGGCTGGAGACTGTAATGGGTAAAAAGACCGTATTGGGGGAGCCTGCGGAATGGACGGTCGAAAAAATGTATGAGATGATCGAGAACCTGCCGGATGGAGGCTGCTTTATCAATAATCTGGGTTCTTTAGGCCTTTTGCGGATTGTGCTGCACAGGGGAATGGACGAGTATGTGGACTGGGAGTCGGGAACCTGTGATTTTGACGGTGATGAGTTCAGAGAATTGCTCCGGCTAGCCGCCGCCATGGATGCATTGCCGCTGTTAGATGATGAAGAGCAGGCCATCGCCGAGGGAAAGCTGCTGGCAAACCGGCTCTATGTTTCCTGCCCGGAAGAATATGCGGAATCAGCATCTTTATTTCAGGGGGAACCGGTTGTATGCGTGGGCTTTCCGTCCGCAGAGGGAGGCGGCGCACTGATAACCCCTTATCTGCCGGTAGGAATCTGCCGGGGAGAGAACCGGGATGCCGCATGGGAGTTTGTAAAGTCTTTGCTGGGAAATGAGTTTCAGGAGAAGCACATTCGATTTAATTTCCCTCTGCGCCGGGATTCCCTGCGGAAAATGCTGGAGGAATCAGTTGCCCGGTCCGCGGAAAACGGGTCTGGGGAGGAAAACCTCAGTAAGGATGATTGTGACGCGCTTTACGAAGTCATATTCCGGACAGATTGTTCCCAGGTGTTTGATGCGAACATATGGAAGATTGTAGAGGAAGAGGCAGAAACCTTTTTCAAGGGGGACAAGTCCATAGAAGATGCGGTTCGGATAATTCAAAGCCGTGCGGAAGTCTATATTCAGGAAAATTGTCAGCAATCAACATCAGAACCCGGTTCCCCGGCGGATGACGGGGGGCTGGATAATCCTGCGGGTGAAACTGTGTCCGACACAGAGCAAGGAGCTGTCATTACAGAAGAAATCCTGCAGCAGTGCAGAGAAGATTTTTTTCATGATGCAGAATATGAAGGCCTTTCCGAGGAAGAAACGGACATTCTTTATCAACGGCTTCTGGACAGCCGGGTGATGGAGCAGGAAGAGATGAGGATTACGGGTATGGCTGCCGGAGATTATGACGGGAACGGGTGTACGGATATGGTGGTCTGCCTTTATTCCCTGGCTGAAGATGCGGATAATTACAGAGATGGCTGTCTGTACCTTTTTATGAATAAAGACGAGCCCTGCCGCATATATGAGAAGTCCTGCTGCTATTGGGGAGGGATGTTAGTCCATGACTTTGGGGCGGATATTGACAGGGACGGCAAGACGGAGGTCATAATAGAGGTGCAGGGAACCGGAAACGGAGGCTGGGGGGATATTTGCGGCTTTGTGGTAAAATATGAAAATCCCGGTATTCAGATAATGAGACTTCCCAATAATATGTCAGACTACTGCGGAATAGAGGTGACTGTTGAAGGAAACCCGAATAAAGGAGTCTATACCGCATATTGCTCTGAACTTGACGAAGAGATTGAGTTTTCCGCAGACAGGGCAGTTGATGACATGAGAGGGGGAAACTGCAGGGGGTATTCGCTGGAGTTGGGAGAGTACCGGGGAGAAGAAGTGCTTCTGGGATATGAATATTTATATGCCGGCGGCATAATGGAATATGTGGGGGCCGCAGTTTTTGTGATCGGCTGGGATGAGTCGGGGAGTTCTTATATCAGGGACTGGTATATTATCGGGGATGACTCGTTAGCCCAAGAGGCACAGCATTATGCCAGGAAAGCCTTTGAAACATTTTTGGCAGGAAGCATTTTGAAGTTTGACAGTGCGGATATAAAGAGGTGGAGACTGGATACATGGCGGAAGGACATTTTACTGCTCGGCGGAGAACTGGAGTATGCTTATCTGGACCTGGATGGGGACGGTATGGAGGAACTGTTGGTTCAATATAAAGACAGTCCGGAAACTTATAACGGCGTATTTCACTATGAAGATGGTAAGCTTTACTGTTGGCAGAATGACGGTATGGAGGGAAGCTGCCGGGATTATCCCCTTCGGGACGGAACGATGGTGCGCCAGTATGACTATGGTGACAACAGTTCTTACAACCTGTTCCGCTATCAAAATGACGGGAGCCAGACGGAAATATCGAATCTGTTTGTCCGGAATGAACTGTTGGACTCGAGCAGCACGGATCCCTGTCCTTATTATGAGGTTGCCGGAAAAGAAGTGGACGAGAGCGAATTTGAGAAGCAGTTAAAGGCTCTGGTTACAGACCGGAGGCTGGAGTCCTCCGCCTGGACGATCCTGGCTCCATAGAAAGCAGCAGTTCAGCTCTCATATTCAAAATAATCTAAAAAATATCCCCGCCGGTGTTGACTCTCAACCATACATCAGGTTTATACTACGTTCATGAAGCGCTTCATAAGGTAACTATCAATAGGTTATTGAAAGAGGTACAGGCATGAAAATTGGCGAGTTTGCCCGAATGGCGGGAATGCCCATATCGGTGCTGAGGCATTATGACAAGGAGGGTCTGCTGTGTCCGGACTATGTTGACCGTTTTTCCGGTTACCGTTATTATTCGGCTGACCAGATAGGACAGGTGCATCAGATTGAACTCCTGAAACGAGGCGGTCTTTCCCTGAAGGAAATCAGGGATATTCTGCAGAATGCCGATGACGGCGAGCTGATAAATGGCATTTTGCAATCCCGGGAATCTCAATATACAGACATGCTTGCTGCCATATCGGAGGTGAAGCGTATGATATTTGAGAGGGAGAAGGAAAGAATAAAGCCGGAACAGGAAAATCAGGCAACAGTGGAAAAAAATGAGCTGGGAGAAATGATCATAAAGGGAAGATTCTTGCCCATGCCCTTTAATGCAAATGATTTTCGAACAGCATGCCGCTGTCTGGACGAGGAAATCCAAAAGGCGAATCTTCAGAGAATCTCGGGATTTCTGACCTACGGGGATAAGGACAGTGATCAGTTACAGGTGGCGGCCAAGGTAGTAAAGCTCCGGGACGAGATCGGAGAACTGCATGAAGATATAAATCTCCTGTTTCAGGAGGATGAGCAGGTGGTCGGCAAATGGAAGGTCGTAGGCGAATACGCCGTGAAGGAGGACTTTTACAGCGAGGCAGGAGAGCGGAAGGAATCTTTTTATGGAAACAGGGACAGGGAAATCTATTTCCTGCCGGGCGGAGAGGACTATTGGATATACAGCTGGACGAAGGGATATCTGAAACTGGAGGGCGGCGATGAGTCCTGCCTGTGCCGTTATCAGATTGAGGACTATCAGGGCAGCCGCTATATGTTTGTGGAGAACAAATCCTACGAATATCTGCGCGGCGGAATGCCTACAGTGCTGGTGCTGGAGCAGGTGGACAATAAAAGCTATACCAGGCGTGAGATTGCCAGGGAGGATGACACGGATATTCCTTTTGTGAATGACGAGAGGGTTCTGGGAGACTGGAAGGCCTTCGATTTTATCCGCAATAAGGATGAGTTTTCCACGGAGGTGAAGCATCTTCCGCAGGACAGACTGATGTATAAGCATATGCACTTTGGGGAAGGGGGACTTTTCACCAGTGTTTACCTGGAAGAAACCATGTCCGGCAGTGAGGTTCAGACCTGGACAAAGGGTTATGTGCTGAAGCACTATAATCATACCGCCTGTGCATACGAAATCGTGACAGTTGACGATACGGACTACATGATCATCGAGTGGAAGAGCGGAGATTACCGGTGGGGTGGTTATGATACGGATTATTACGTATTCGTGAGGGAATGAAGTATACAGATAATGTCTGTTGCTATTTGCAGGATTATCATGTAGAATAAATCGTGATAAATAAATTGTGCGCCGCCTGCAGCGGGGTCACCCGTGTGTGAGAGCGGCGCAGAAATGAGGATTCATATGGCGGGTTCCACATTTGGCACAATCTTCAAAATAACCACCTGGGGAGAATCCCATGGTAAGGCGCTGGGCGTTGTGATTGACGGCTGCCCCGCGGGGCTTGCCCTGTGTGAAGCCGACATACAGCAGTATCTGGATCGCAGGAAACCGGGCACAAGCAGCATCACTACTCCCCGCAGAGAAGATGACTCCGTTGAGATTTTGTCCGGCGTGTTTGAAGGGCTCACTACAGGTACGCCCATTTCTCTGATAGTGCGCAATACTTCTCAGCGCTCTGCAGACTACAGTGAGATTGCCGCCTGTTATCGACCCGGTCATGCAGACTTTACTTTTGATGCAAAATATGGATTTCGCGATTACCGCGGCGGCGGACGTTCTTCAGGAAGGGAGACCATCGGACGTGTGGCTGCAGGCGCAGTGGCAGCGAAAATTCTAAAGCAAATGGGAATCTCCGTCTGTGCATACACCCGTTCAATCGGTCCTGTAGAGGCTGATATGGAACACTTTGACCGCAGCGCGATTCTTGTTACTCCCACGGCTATGCCGGACTTCAATGCAGACAGGGCCGCCGTTTCCTATCTGGAGGAGGCAAAAAAGAACACAGATTCCGTTGGGGGCTGCATGGAATGTATTGTGGAAGGAGTTCCTGCAGGAATCGGTGATCCCGTTTTTGAGAAGCTGGATGCCAATCTGGCAAAGGCAATCATGTCCATCGGTGCCGTTAAAGCTGTGGAAATCGGTGACGGATGCGCCGTATCCCTGAGAAAGGGAAGTCAAAACAACGATGCATTCCGACTTAAGGATGGACAAGTCACGAAGGCATCCAACCATGCGGGAGGTATTCTGGGAGGCATAAGTGATGGCGATACCATACGGGTACGTGCCCATGTGAAGCCGACGCCTTCTATTTTTCTGACTCAGCAGACCGTAAACAGGAACGGGGAAGAGGTTGAAGTCAACATCAAAGGCCGGCATGACCCGGTCATTGTTCCCAGAGCCGTAGTAGTTATGGAATGCATGACGGCTCTCACTGTTCTGGATGCTATGTTGATGAACATGTCCGCAAAAATGGATTCAATAGTAAAATTTTATCGCAACAGTTCATATGAGGGCTGAACCATTACATTTTCCGTAAAATTAATAAAAAAACAGGTGCACAATTTTTTCAAGTATGATAAAATAAACTTAATAGTGACCTTAGAGTGGTTGCGTGTGCCGTATGTATGTGTACATATAAAGGAAAAATGATAGATGGAAGTAACACTTGAGGAACGGTTTCGCAAGAAAATGCTGAAAATCGGAAAAAGGAACAGATTTCTTCGCTTTTGTATCATTCCTGTGCTGGCTTTAGGAATGTTCTTTTTTCATGCGATCAAATATTTCAGAGGAAATGGGAAGCGTTTTATTGTGCTTGCCACGACTTTCTGTTTCTTTGTAGTGTACAGCAGCTTTTCTTTCCCTATGTTTATTTCGGAGGCTCAAACTGAAGACAAGTGGAACACCATTTCTGATGAGGCGCAGGACATTGTTCTGGCGGAGGAGGTGGAGATCAATCTGGAAGAGGTTGAACTTCTCGATGACGAAGATGTGCTGCTGGCCGGGGAAGTGATTCCGGAGACAGAACACGGTATGGATATCGGCGAGAGGTACAACGCCTCGGATATTCTGGATTATAATCAGGATAGACTACCCACGGATAGTTATACGGCGGCCGGAGCGACGGATTATGAGAATTATGAGTTTGATCCGGATGACTGGCGTCTGATCCTGATCAATAAACAGAACTCCATTCCGGAAGGTTACGAGGAGAAAGTGCCCCTTGGAAATATCAACACCCTGAAAGGTGTCATGCACTGTGACGAGAGGATTATCGACGATCTGCTTGCCATGATTCGGGCGGCTAAGGACGACGGGGTGTCGCTCCTGATTACTTCACCTTACCGTGACCTGGAATATCAGAAGAACCTGTTCAACCGGAAGGTCACTTATTACATGAACACAGGACTGTCCTATATGGAGGCATATCAGATTGCCAGCCGGGCGGTGACGGTACCTAATGCCAGTGAGCACCAGCTGGGGCTTGCGCTGGATATTGTGACGGACACCTTTACCGATCTGAAGGAAGGCTTTGCGGACACGGATGCGGGCAAGTGGCTGGCGGCCAACAGTTACTGCTATGGCTTTATCCTGCGTTATCCGAAGGACAAGGAGGATATCACATGCATCGAGTATGAGCCATGGCATTTCCGTTATGTGGGAGTGGAGGCTGCAACCCTGATCACAGAGAAGGGCATCACTCTGGAGGAATTTTGGGAGGAGTACCTATAAATTATGTATCACGTTTTGAAGCAGGAGGGCAGAGCGAAGAGGGCTGAGCTTGTCACGGTGCACGGTTGCATTCAGACCCCCGTTTTTATGAATGTGGGGACCGTGGCGGCGATTAAGGGCGCTGTTGCCACCTCCGATCTGGAAGAAATAAAGACACAGGTGGAGCTTTCCAATACTTATCACCTTCATGTCCGTCCCGGTGACAGGGTGGTGAAGCAGTTGGGAGGACTCCACAAATTTATGTCCTGGGATAAGCCGATTTTGACAGATTCCGGTGGATTTCAGGTTTTTTCCCTGGCGGGCTTAAGGAAGATCAAAGAAGAAGGGGTATATTTTAACTCCCATATAGATGGCAGGAAGATTTTTATGGGGCCGGAGGAGAGCATGCAGATTCAGTCCAATCTTGCCTCCACTATTGCCATGGCATTTGACGAGTGTCCGCCCAGCAAGGCGGAACGGCCTTATGTGGAAGCGTCAGTGGAGCGGACCACCCGCTGGCTGGAACGCTGCAAAAAAGAGATGAAAAGGCTGAATTCTCTGGAGGATACCATAAACCGGAACCAGCTTCTGTTTGGCATTAATCAGGGTGCGGTCTACGCGGATATAAGGGTTGAACACGCAAAGCGTATTGCGGAGATGGATTTGGACGGCTATGCGGTGGGAGGTCTTGCGGTGGGAGAGACTCATGAGGAAATGTATTATATCCTGGATGAAACTGTTCCTTTTCTGCCAAAGGACAAGCCCGTGTACCTGATGGGGGTGGGAACTCCGGCAAACATTCTGGAAGGGGTAGAGCGGGGCGTGGATTTCTTTGACTGTGTCTATCCAAGCAGAAACGGCCGCCATGGGCATTTGTATACAAACCATGGGAAGATCAATCTGTTTAATGCAAAGTATGAACTGGATGACAGGCCCGTAGAGGAGGGGTGCGGCTGTCCGGCATGCAGGCGGTATTCCAGAGCCTACATCAGGCATCTGCTGAAAGCGAAGGAAATGCTGGGCATGCGGCTGTGCGTGCTGCACAACCTCTATTTCTACAATACCATGATGGAAGAGATCAGGGATGCGCTGGATGAAGGGTGTTTTGCGGAATACAAGAAGCGGAAGCTGGAGAGCATGGCGACACCTTATGACTGAACTGTAAAAAAAACATAAAGTGCTTGCCCAAAGGTGTTTTATTGTGTATCATAATATCTTAGAGATATTAAGGATGTCGGCGGAAAGTGACTGCAGATGTCAGAATGGAGGAAAAAATGGGAATTCTTTTAACAGAGGGAGCCGAAACTGCTGCGCAGGGCGCTGAGCAGGTAGGCGGCACCAGCCTTCTTATGATGGTGGTAATCTATGGAGCTTTATTTTTTGCAATGTGGTTCTTTTTGTTCAGGCCTCAGAGTAAGGAAAAGAAGAAAATGGCTGCTATGCTTTCAATGCTGGCAATAGGCGATGTGGTAATGACAACATCCGGCTTCTACGGAGTTGTAATTGACATTTCAAACGAGGATAACACGGTAATCGTGGAGTTCGGCAACAATAAGAACTGCCGTATTCCAATGGATAAACAGGCTATCAGCCGCGTGGAGAAGCCGGGCGAGGCATAATTGCGCTTGCTGCGGTGAGATGTATACAAATAAATAAAATGGGTGAGGAATGGGGCAGTGCCCAAAGGATGCTCCCTGTAAATTCAGGGGGTGTTCCTTTGACATTGCCTTTTTATAAATATGAAGGGGGTTTAGAGTATGGAACTGCATATTACCTGTATTCCCGGCGACGGGATCGGACCTGAGATTGTTGCGGAGGCGAAAAAGGTGCTTGAAAAGACGGCTTCCGTCTACGGACACAAAATGGTATTTGAAGATATTCTGATGGGGGGAGCATCCATTGATGTGCACGGCGTGCCCCTGACTGACGAGGCGATTGCAAAAGCCAAGGCTGCGGATGCAGTCCTGATGGGTTCGATCGGCGGAGATACCACTACATCACCCTGGTACAAGCTGCCGCCAAATTTGCGTCCGGAGGCCGGACTTTTGGGAATCAGAAAGGCTTTGAATCTTTTTGCAAATCTGCGTCCGGCGATTCTGTATGATGAGCTGGCGGGGGCGTGCCCTCTGAAGGAGGAGATCAGCAAAGCAGGCTTCGACATGATGATCATGCGGGAGCTGACCGGAGGACTGTATTTCGGTGAGAGGAAAACCATAGAAGAAAACGGGGTGCTGAAAGCCATCGATACTCTTACTTATGACGAGAACGAAATCCGGCGCATTGCGGTGAAGGGCTTTGATATTGCCATGAAGCGCCGCAGAAAGGTCACCAGCGTTGACAAGGCGAATGTGCTGGACTCCTCAAGACTTTGGAGAAAGGTTGTGGAGGAAGTGGCGAAGGATTACCCTGAGGTTACTCTGGAGCATATGCTGGTGGATAATTGCGCTATGCAGCTGGTGAAGGATCCGGCACAGTTTGACGTGATCCTCACAGAAAATATGTTCGGAGATATTCTGTCCGATGAGGCCAGCATGGTTACCGGGTCCATCGGAATGCTTGCAAGCGCCAGCTTAAATGACAGCAAGTTCGGTCTGTATGAGCCCAGCCACGGTTCCGCGCCGGACATTGCGGGGAAAGACATTGCAAACCCCATTGCAACCGTGCTCAGTGCTGCTATGATGCTGCGCTACAGCTTCGACCTTGACAGGGAGGCAGATGCCATTGAGGCAGCGGTGAAGCAGGTGTTAAAGGACGGTTTCCGCACAGGAGATATTATGTCGGAAGGCTGTAAAAAGGTGGGCTGCTCGGAGATGGGAAATTTGTTGGCAGAGAGGATTCTGTAATAAAAAAGATGATTTTTCCATAAAAAGAGGGATTATTTGCAATAAAAAGCGCAAAAATGTGTTATATTAAGCAGAAAAGTATGGATTTTGCATGAAAACTTGCAAAAAAGGGCATTATAGGGAGGATAAAAGCATGGTAAGTGATAACGCAAGAGCCGGTATGCAGCAGGCACCGGCAAGAAGTCTTTTTAACGCTTTGGGTTTTACACAGGAGGAGATGAAGAAGCCTATGGTGGGCATTGTCAGCTCCTACAACGAGATTGTGCCGGGACATATGAATATTGACAAGATTGTGGATGCTGTGAAGCTGGGGGTTGCGGAAGCCGGCGGCGTTCCTGTGGTGTTCCCTGCGATTGCCGTGTGTGATGGTATTGCCATGGGGCATGTGGGAATGAAGTATTCCCTGGTGACCAGAGATTTGATCGCGGACTCAACCGAGTGTATGGCAATTGCGCATCAATTCGACGCTCTTGTAATGGTGCCGAACTGCGACAAGAATGTTCCCGGGCTGCTGATGGCGGCGGCGCGATTAAATCTGCCCACCGTGTTTGTGTCCGGCGGCCCAATGCTGGCCGGTCATGTGAAGGGCCAGAAG
>CAMWJV010000048.1 GCA_947174665.1 uncultured Lachnospiraceae bacterium | reverse complement strand
GTCATAGTGTATATAATGAAGTTGGGGATGTATGAATTAAAGGGGGATACAAATGAAATTTGTTGAGGCCGCTGAATTGAAAGCAGGAATGCGCCTGGCGCGTCCTATCTACAACAAAAAGGGTGTGTTATTGTTTGAGCGCGATTCACGTTTGAATTCACAGACAATTGACAGCGTCAAAAATTTCGGTTTGCTGGGTGTATACATTCTTGAGCCGGCGGAGCCTCTTCCGCCGATTTCCGAAGAGGATCTGGAATTTGAGCGCTTTCAGGTCGCGACTGTATATACCATATTGGACGAGTTGGAGCAGATGATCTCAGCCAAGAAATCTACCCGGCTGCAGACGCTTGCCAGTACAGTCATCAGGAAATACGGTCATCTGGATGGAAAAGTAAATTTTTATCAGAATCTGCGGAGTATGGAGGATTATGTATGCAGACATTGCCTGAATACGGCAATCCTCTGTGCCATGATCACTCATGTCATGAATGTGCGGCTGGATGAACAACTGTTGGCTGTACAGTCTGCTATTGTCCATGATATCGGCAAGCTGATGACTCCTAAGGAAATTCTTTTCGCCAGGGAGGATACCGAGGCCGGCAGGCTGAAAATCTATCAGGATCAGTTGGACGGCATAGCAGTTCTGGAGGAAGCCATAACAGAGGGGCGAAGCATTCGGAGAGTTTGTACCCAGGCAGTCAAAATAGGGACTGATGCGGAAAACGGCCGGCAGGAGCTGGAATCCAAGACATCGATTGCAACAAGGATTTTGATCGTGGCAAACAGGTACGATGAAATGACGGCGATGGATCTTCAGGGGAAATCTCAGTCTGAGGTCAAGGCAATCCAGGAATTCAGACAGCATCCGGAAATATATGACGAGGCAGTGGTAGACGCTCTGATAAAGTCTGTCAATATTCTGTTTCCGGGCGTCAGCGTTGAATTAAATACAGGGGACAAGGCACTGGTGCTGTCGGAAAACCCGGAAGATATTCTCCGCCCTATGGTGCTTACCTTCTGCGACAACTGTATTGTTGATCTGTCACTGTCAGGAAATAAGGATCTTTATGTGGTTGACATAATGAAGACCATGGACAACAGACATGTCATACGAAGGGAAGTAGTGGATAGCATCAAGCTTTAAAGAGTGCTGGAAAGAGGACAAAAATGTCTGCTATTGAAGAAATACTGCGCGAGGCGAAGGAAGCCGGCGCCAGTGACGTACATTTGACCGTGGGCATTCCGCCCAGAATGAGGGTGAACGGCAATCTGGTTACGATGAATCATTCCAGAATGCTTCAGACAGATACATTGGATATATTGCTGAGCATTATGTCGGAGGCTCAGCGGGAGAGGTTCGAGGGGAAGGGGGAGTATGATTTTTCCTTCTCCATTCCTGACTGCGGGAGGTTTCGTGTCAATGCCTACCGGCAGCGTGGCTGCGTAGCGCTTGCGTTCCGGCTGGTGGGGGACCGTGTGCCGTCCCCGGAAGAACTGGGACTGCCGAAATCCGTTTTAGATTTATACCGGAAGCAGCGAGGCCTGATACTTGTCACCGGACCTGCGGGAAGCGGGAAATCCACTACCCTCGCGGCTATTATTGACGGGATTAACAACAACAGAGATGCGCATATAATCACTCTGGAGGATCCTGTTGAATATGTGCACCAGCACAAAATGGCCATGGTGAATCAGCGGGAAATCGGTATTGACTGCGGAAACTATGAAGAAGCTATGAAGGCGGTGCTGAGGGCGGACCCGGATGTAGTTCTGCTGGGTGAAATGAGTGACCCTGACACTATCGCAAAAGCAATTGACGCTGCGGAGACGGGATGTCTGGTGCTTTCTTCGATGAATACAGCGGGGACGGCAGGTGCCATTGACCATATCGTGAATGTTTTTCCTCCCTACTACCAGCAGCAGTTCCGAATTCAGTTGGCAAAGGTGCTTGAGGCGGTGGTTTTTCAGCAGTTGATTCCCACGGCGGACGGACTGGGAAGGGCGGCGGCCTTTGAGGTGGTACACGGGAATCGGACAGTACGCAGTCTGATCCGCGAAGGAAAGACAAATCAGCTTCCCGGTGCAATACAGGCGGGCCGGGAGCAGGGCATGATCGCCATGGACGAGGCCATTATCCGTCTCTATATGGCGGGAAGGATAGACAAAGAGAATGCAATCCGGTATGCCCGGAACTCCGATGCCATGGCGCAGTGGTTTGCAGAGGCAGCCGCCAAAAAGAAAGTATAAAGTATAAAAAGTGTAGAATTCAGGTCTTTAGGGAGCCGGTTCACGGCTTTCTGCCGCGGCCCCCGAAAGACTTCCTGTGTTTCTTTTCAAACATTTTCAAACAAATTCCAAACTACAAAATATAGGAGGTATTTTATGTACAGTACGGTTGTTTCCGGCGCACTGCTGGGAGTGTCTGCCTGCCTGGTCTCTGTGGAAGTGGATATAGCCCAGGGACTGCCCGGATTTTCCATGGTGGGTTCCCTGGGAGGAGAAGTGAAGGAGTCCAGGGAGCGGGTCACGGTAGCATTGAAAAATGTGGGGCTGAATCTGCCGCCCAAAAGGATTACCGTAAATCTGTCACCGGCGGATATAAAAAAGGAGGGAAATGCATTTGACCTTCCCATAGCAGCAGGAATGTTGGAGGCGATGGGATATTTCAGACCGGGAGCCGCGGAAGGCATCCTGTTCCTGGGAGAGCTGGGGCTGAACGGAGAGATAAAGAAAGTGCGGGGAGTTCTGCCCATTGTGCGGGAAGCTGTGTCAAAAGGCATCCGGCAGTGCATCGTTCCGGCTGCGAACGCCAGAGAAGGGGCGGCTATTCCCGGAATCAAGGTCCGCGGAGCCGGACATATCAGAGATGTTTTTCGCTTTCTGGAGTCGGAGGAGGGAGAGGAAAAGGAGAGGCTGCTGCCTGCGGAACAGGCAGATTCGGCGGAATTGTCTGTCAGGGGTGACAGGGAGAGTATGCCGGATTTCAGTCAGGTAAACGGTCAGGAGACGGCTAAGCGGGCGGCGGAAATTGCGGCAGCAGGCTTTCATAACCTGCTGATGGTGGGACCGCCGGGGGCCGGAAAATCCATGATTGCGAAACGGATTCCCGGCATTATGCCTCGGCTGACGCAGGAGGAGAGCCTGGAGGTTACGTCTGTCTTAAGTGTTGCCGGGCTTTTGGAGGAGGGGACCGCACTGGTGGGAGAACGTCCCTTTCAAAGCCCGCACCATACCATATCACAGGCGGCACTGGTGGGCGGCAGCGCCAGTCCGAAGCCGGGCATTATCTCTCTGGCTCACAGGGGTGTGCTGTTTTTGGACGAGCTTCCGGAGTTCAGGAGAGCGGCGCTGGACTCATTGAGACAGCCGCTGGAGGAACACAGGATACATATCTGCCGGTCCGGTGGAAATGTGACCTACCCCAGCGATTTTATGCTGGTGTGCGCCATGAATCCCTGCCCCTGCGGCTATTATCCCGACAAAAGCAGATGCAGCTGCACGGTTCCTCAGATACGGAAATACATGGGGAAGGTATCGGGACCGATCCTGGACAGGATAGACTTGTGTGTGGAACTGCAGCCGGTTGACCTTCCGGGGCTCCGAAAGGAGCGGAAGGCGGAGTCCAGCAGAGAGATAAGAGCCCGGGTGCAGAGGGCGAGACAGATGCAGATGGAGCGGTTTGCCGGAACGGAATGCCGTTTCAACGGAGACATTGAAGGGACAAACATCGAGAAATACTGTCCCCTGGGCAGAGAGGAACAGGAGTTGATGGAACGGCTTTATCAGTCATTGCAGCTCAGCGCCAGAGCCTATCACAGGATACTGAAGGTTGCCCGGACAGTAGCGGATCTGGAGGGCGCAGAGATGATCAGGGCGGAGCATCTGCTGGAGGCATCCTTTTACAGACCGTCCGCGGAATATTGGTCAGTGTGAAAAGGAGGTGTAAATATGGACGAAAATGGGGCAATCAGGGTTCTTCGGCAGCGGGACAGGGAGTATCCGCAGCGCCTGCGGGAGATTCCGAATCCGCCAAAGGAGCTGTATGTTCTGGGGAGAGTGCCGGAGGAGCAAATTCCGGTGGTGGCGATCATCGGGGCGAGAGACTGCTCTGAATACGGAAAATATGTAGCTTCCGGTCTTGGCGCGGCATTGGGCCACAGCGGGATACAGGTGGTCAGCGGCATGGCGAGAGGCATTGATGGAATTGGCCAGGAGGCGGCTCTGGATGCGGGAGGCAGTTCCTTCGCGGTGCTTGGCTGCGGCGTGGATATTTGTTATCCGGCGGGAAACAGGCGGCTGTATGAAAAACTGAGGACGGGCGGGGGAATTCTGTCGGAATATCCGCCGGAAACGCCGCCCCGTCCGGGCAACTTCCCGCCCCGCAACCGGATTGTCAGCGGACTTTCCGATGCGGTGGTGGTAGTGGAGGCGAGGGAAAAGAGCGGAACTCTGATTACAGTGGACATGGCTCTGGAGCAGGGAAGGGAAGTTTATGTAGTGCCGGGAAGGGTGACGGATCCCTTGAGCAGCGGCTGTAACAGGCTGTTAAAGCTGGGGGCGGGCATTCTTCTGGATCAGGGGGAATTTATGGAGGAACTGAGGCAAATCTGTGAGAAGAAAGGTCTGCGGGTCGAAGACGAAGGGGCGGCGGAGGATGCAGAACAGGAAGATGCCGGGCTGACGGAAGCGCAGAGTGCATTGCTGGCGGAAAGACCGGAACTTATGGCTGTGTACAGGGCACTGGACTTTACGCCCGGTTCAGTGGAGCAGATACGCGGGCGGCTTCCGAAGCAATACAGAGAAGAGCAGATCAGTGTCCACCTGATTCGTCTCTGCATGGAAAAGCTGGCGGTTCAGGTAAGTCCGGGACAGTTCTGCATATGCCGGAGTACTTTTGGCTAATTTGATGCCTTGCACATTTTGGAAATAAAGCTTATCATAGTATAAGGGAATGAAGCTTTTCTAAGGCATCAAAATACGCTGCCTAAGAAAAGCCAGGTCATTCCCCGAAGAATTTCCAAGATGCCTGAAAGGCGTCATCTAAGAAATTCTAAGTCTCATACAGAAGAATCTTAAGGCGAATAAGCCCGCCATAAGATTCTTCCCATTGAGAACAGTGAATTAGAAGTAGAGGAGAATCCCATGCACAGAGATAATACAAGAGTTGTACAGATCGGAGATAAAAAGATCGGGGGCGGCAATCCGGTTCTGATTCAGTCCATGACAAATACCAGAACGGAGGATGTGCAGGTCACGGTAGCGCAGATTCTGGAGCTGGAGCGGGCGGGCTGTGAGATAATACGCTGTACGGTGCCGGACACCGCGGCGGCGGAGGCTGTCCGGGAAATCAAAAAGCAGATACATATTCCGCTGGTAGCGGACATTCATTTTGACTATAAAATGGCAATCGCCGCCATAGAGAACGGTGCCGATAAGATTCGCATCAATCCCGGAAATATCGGCAGTGCCGACAGGGTAAAGGCAGTGGTGGACGCGGCAGGGGAGAGGAACATTCCCATCCGCGTGGGGGTGAACAGCGGTTCCCTGGAGAAACAGCTGGTGGAAAAATACGGGGGTGTCACGGCGGAAGGCATTGTGGAGAGTGCTTTGGACAAAGTGCGCATGATTGAGGCGTTTGACTATCGGAATCTGGTCATCAGCATCAAGTCCTCAGATGTGCTTATGTGTGTCAAAGCCCATGAACTGCTGGCTGACAGGACGGACTATCCCCTTCATGTAGGCATCACGGAGGCGGGGACGGTGCAGAGCGGAAATATTAAGTCCGCTATCGGACTGGGGCTTATTTTGAATCAGGGCATCGGCGACACCATCCGGGTCTCCCTGACGGGAAATCCGGTGGAGGAGGTCAAGTCGGCAAAGCTGATCCTGCGGACGCTGGGACTGAGAAAAGGCGGAATTGAGGTTGTGTCCTGTCCCACCTGCGGAAGGACCCGGATTGACCTTATCGGGCTTGCGGCAAAGGTGGAAAGGCTGGTGGAGGATTACCCTCTGGATATTAAAGTGGCGGTTATGGGATGTGCGGTAAACGGACCCGGAGAGGCGAAAGAGGCTGACTTAGGCATTGCCGGGGGCATCGGGGAGGGACTTCTGATCAAAAAGGGTGAGATCATCCGCAAGGTGCCGGAGGAGCAGCTTCTGGATGCACTGAAATATGAACTGGAAAATTGGACAGGTGATAATAAATGACAAAGCCTTTTTTTGAGGTATTTCCCACATTGAAAATAGAGGGCCCTCTGTATGACAGGCTGGAACAGGCAGCTGTGGAGCGGGTTTCCGCGTCCAGGCGGAGAGATTTTCTGCATGTGTATCTCTTCAGCGCCAGATTGATCCAGAAGGAAGATATATGGAAGGCTGAGGAGGAGATAAAGCGGCAGCTTTTTCAAAACGCCGGAGTTTCCGTGAAAATACATGAGAGATTTGAACTCTCTGCCCAATATACGCCGGAAAACCTGATGGACGCTTACGGGGAGAGTATTCTGGAGGAACTTAAAAACTACAGCCACATTGAGTACAATGCATTTCGAACGGCAGAGATTTCTTACCCGGAGCAGGGCCGAATGGCTCTGACCATAGAGGATAATGTGATGAACCGCAGCAAGGAGGCGGAACTCATCAGGGTGCTGGAAAAGATTCTGGTGGAGCGCTGCGGCATGCAGTGCAGCATTGATGTGGGGTACAGGGAAGCTAAAACGGGAAAGTATGCGGAGGATGACGCCCGAAAGCTTCAGATGAAGGTGTCGGAGATTGCAAAAAGGGTGCGGCGCGCCGGAGAGGAAGAAAGTGCGCCGGCGAAGAACGGGCCGGGACATACCGGGGAATCCGGGCATTCCGGAGAATCCGGAGGCGAGAAGGATACCCGGAGAACTTCAGGTGAAAGCGGAGGCGCAGACAGCCGCGGTCAGCAGGGCATTTCAACCGGCAGGGTGGCAGCAGGCGGCAACAGATCCCGCGGCGTTCAGGGCGGTGAATTCAGGAAGAGCCGCAATGAATTCCGGAGGAGCGGCGATTACACCAAAACCCTGAAGCAGTCCGAGAACCCGGATGTGATTTACGGACGGGACTTTGAGGAGGATTCCCTGCACATTGAGGAGATTATCGGCGAGCTGGGTGAGGTTGTCATCCGGGGAAAGATTTTAAAGCTGGACAGCAGGGAAATAAGGAACGAAAAGACTATTGTGTCCTTTGATGTCACGGATTTCACAGATACCATAGGCGTTAAACTGTTCGCCCGGAACGAGTATGTGAAAGAGTTGATGGGGAGGCTTAAGCCCGGTACTTTCGTGAAGGTCAAGGGAGTGGTAAACATGGACAAGTTTGACCACGACCTGACTATAGGGACCATTGCAGGTATTAAGGAGATCAAAGATTTTACCACCGCAAGGGTGGACACATCCCCCTACAAGCGTGTGGAACTCCACTGCCATACCAAAATGAGCGATATGGACGGCGTTTCCGAGGCAAAGGATATTGTAAAGCGCGCTTATAAATGGGGCCACAAGGCCATCGCGATCACGGACCACGGCGTGGTTCAGAGCTTTACCGACGCCAACCACGTGTGGGAGGACCTCTGGAAGGCGGAAAAGAAAAAGAGGCAGGAGGCCGGGGAGGAAAGCCCGGACAAGCAGGATTTCTTCAAGATTCTGTATGGTGTAGAAGCATATCTGGTAGACGATCTGCGGGAGATTGTCACCGGAGGCGGGGATCAGTCGCTGGAGGGTGATTTTGTGGTCTTTGACATTGAAACCACGGGATTTTCACCGGTGAACAACCGCATTATCGAAATTGGTGCAGTGAAAGTCTGCGGAGGGCAGGTGACGGACAGGTTTTCCACCTTTGTCAATCCCCAGGTACCCATTCCCTTTGAAATTGAAAAGCTGACAGGCATTCGGGATGATATGGTGATGGATGCGCCCCTTATCGGGGAGGTGCTGCCGCAGTTTCTTGAGTTCTGTACAGGCTGCGTGCTGGTGGCCCATAATGCAGGCTTTGATATGAGCTTTATCACAGAGAATGCCAGGCGGCTGGGGCTTCCCACAGAGTATACCTATGTGGATACGGTGGGAATTGCAAGGATACTTCTGCCGAACCAGTCCAAGCACACTCTGGACGCGGTGGCAAAGAGCCTGAATATTTCTCTGGAGAATCATCACCGGGCTGTGGATGATGCGGAATGCACCGCCTGGATTTTTGTAAAATTTGTGAAGATGCTGGCGGAGCAGGGAGTTACCACTCTGGACCAGGTAAATGAACTGGGAGCGGACAGCGCGGAACTGGTGAAGAAGCTGCCCACCCACCATGCCATTATTCTGGCAAAGAATGACATGGGACGGATCAATCTGTACAGGCTGGTGTCCGAGTCACACCTGACATATTTCAGCCGCCACCCCAGAATTCCCAAGAGTCTGGTGGAGAAGTACCGGGAGGGACTGATCCTGGGCAGCGCCTGCGAGGCAGGAGAGCTGTACCGGGCGCTGCTGGACGGCCAGAGTGACATGCAGATCGCAAGGCTGGTGAGCTTTTACGATTATCTGGAGATTCAGCCCACGGGAAACAATCAGTTTATGATCGCGTCGGAGAAGATAAGGGATGTGAATTCCGTTGAGGACATACAGAATATCAACCGCAGGATCGTGAAGCTGGGGGAGCAGTTCCACAAGCCTGTGGTGGCTACCTGTGACGTTCATTTCCTGGATCCGGAGGATGAGGTATACCGGCGGATCATCATGGGATACAAGGGCTTTGATGACGCAGACAATCAGCCGCCCCTGTTCCTGCACACCACGGAGGAGATGCTGGAGGAGTTTTCCTACCTGGGCAGCGACAAGGCCTATGAGGTTGTGGTGAAAAATACCAATATGATCGCGGACATGTGCGAGACCATATCGCCGGTGCGGCCGGATAAGTGTCCCCCGGTCATTGCGGACAGCGACAAGACGCTGACAAAAATCTGTTATGACAGGGCCCATGAGATTTACGGGCCGGATCTGCCGAAAATTGTGGAGGAGAGACTGGAGCGGGAGCTGAACTCCATTATCAAGAACGGCTTCGCCGTGATGTACATCATTGCCCAGAAGCTGGTGTGGAAGTCAGTGGAGGATGGTTACCTGGTTGGTTCCAGAGGTTCCGTTGGAAGCTCTTTCGTGGCCACCATGTCCGGTATCACGGAGATCAACCCTTTAAATCCTCATTACTACTGCAGCAAGTGTCATTATGTGGACTTTGACAGCGAAGAGGTGAAGGCCTATGCGGGGACGGCGGGCATCGACATGCCGGACAAAAACTGCCCTGTCTGCGGGGAGCCGCTGCACAAGGAGGGCTTTGACATTCCCTTTGAGACCTTCCTTGGCTTCAAGGGGGACAAGGAGCCTGATATTGACCTGAACTTTTCCGGTGAATACCAGTCCAAAGCCCATAAATATACAGAGGTTATTTTCGGGGCAGGCCAGACCTTCCGGGCAGGCACTATAGCCACCCTGGCAGACAAGACGGCCTACGGTTATGTAAAAACTTACTTTGAGGAGCGGGAGAAGCACAAGAGGAACAGCGAAATTGAGCGCCTGCTGCAGGGCTGCGTGGGAGTGCGCCGGAGCACGGGCCAGCATCCCGGCGGCATTGTGGTGCTGCCCATCGGTCAGGACATCAACTCCTTCACTCCGGTACAGCACCCTGCAAACGATATGACCACGGACACTATAACTACACACTTTGACTACCATTCCATCGACCATAACCTGCTGAAACTGGACATTCTGGGACACGATGATCCTACCATGATCCGTATGCTTCAGGATTTGACGGGGCGGGATCCGCTGACCATTCCGCTGGATGGTAAGGAGGTCATGAGCCTGTTCCAGAACACGGACGCTCTGGGGATAAAGCCGGAGCAGATCGGCGGCACAAAGCTGGGCTGTCTGGGAATTCCGGAGTTCGGCACGGACTTCGCCATGGGGATGGTGCTTGAAGCTCAGCCCAAGTGCTTCTCTGACCTGGTGAGAATATCCGGTCTGTCCCACGGCACCAATGTGTGGCTGGGCAACGCCCAGGACCTGATCCGCTCGGGCACGGCAACCATATCTACCTGCGTCTGTACCCGTGACGACATCATGACCTACCTGATCAACAAGGGCGTGGAACCGGAAAAGTCTTTCAAGATCATGGAGGCGGTCAGGAAAGGCATGGTGGCAAAGGGCAAGACCAGCCCGGAGCAGTGGAAGGAATGGAAGGAGGACATGGAGGCTCATGATGTGCCGGACTGGTATATCAAGTCCTGCGAAAAGATTGAATATATGTTTCCCAAGGCCCATGCGGCGGCATATGTTATGATGGCATGGCGCATTGCCTACTGCAAGATACATTATCCGCTGGCCTATTACGGCGCATTCTTCAGCATCCGTGCAAAAGCATTCTCCTACGCTCATATGTGCCAGGGGAGAGCGCACATGGAGTCCATTATGAAGGAGTACAGGCGCCGCATGGACGCGGTGGCCAACAAGGAGGCGGGAGCGGAACCGCTCAGCAATAAGGAGGAGCTTATCTACAGCGACATGCGGATTGTTCAGGAGATGTACGAGCGGGGCTATGAGTTTATGCCCATTGATATTTTTACGGCTCAGTCCCGTTCCTTCCAGATCGTAGGGGATAAGCTGATGCCTTCCCTGAACAGTATTGATGGTCTGGGTGAGAAGGCGGCTGACGCCATTGTGGAAGCGGCAAAGGACGGCCCGTTTCTGTCCAGGGATGACTTCCGGGACAGGACGAAGGTGTCCAAGACTATGGTGGATATGATAGCGGAACTGGGACTTTTGGGGAATCTGCCGGAGTCCAACCAGCTGAGTTTATTCGACTTTACATAACAGTTCAGCCTGAACTGTTATAAAAAAATTAGTATAAAATGAAAAAAAGTTCTTGCTTTTTTTTGAGAGATGTATTATCATTAGCAAGTACCGTTTGTTGACGCTGTATTCTGTCGGTGAACGGCATCTGCTGAGGCTGATTGGTCAAGCGGTTAAGACGCCGCCCTCTCACGGCGGAAACAGGGGTTCGATTCCCCTATCAGCTGCGACTATTTTTAAAAGAATAGCCCAACCCGAAAAATGCTGAGATTCTTTCACACAAATGCGAAGGATTTCGGCAATTTTTTTGTTCCCGTTTTTAAATGTGCTGTAATAAGGCATTTTTTGTAATATTAAAAATCAATAAAAAACTTGCGCCGTGAAAAGTTTTGGTGTATAGTGGTTCACGATTGACACGTTTTCCTGCTGATATTATATAGTTATAGAAGAAATAAGACGAAGGGAAGAACGGTATGGCAAAGTATCTGGTAATCGTAGAGTCACCGGCAAAAGTGAAAACCATCAAGAAATTCCTGGGGGCCAATTATGAGGTCGCAGCCAGCAACGGGCATGTGCGCGATTTGCCAAAAAGTACGCTGGGAATTGATGTTGAGCATGATTATGAACCAAAGTATATTACCATCAGAGGCAAGGGAGACATCCTCGCCAATCTGCGCAAGGAAGTGAAGAAGGCGGAAAAAGTCTATCTGGCTACCGACCCTGACCGGGAGGGGGAGGCAATCTCCTGGCATCTTTACCATGCGCTGAAGCTGGAGGATAAAAAGGTATACCGGATTACCTTTAATGAGATTACAAAGAATGCGGTGAAGGAGTCCCTGAAGAACGCCAGGGAAATCAATATGAGCCTGGTGGATGCCCAGCAGGCCCGCCGCGCACTGGACAGGATGGTGGGATATCGGATTTCACCGCTCCTGTGGAAGAAGATTAAGAGGGGATTAAGCGCAGGGCGGGTACAGTCCGTGGCGCTGCGCATCATTTGTGACAGAGAAGATGAAATCAACGCCTTTGTGCCGGAGGAATACTGGAGCCTTGATGTGAATCTGAACGTAAAAGGTGAGAAGAAGCCGGTTTGTGCCAAATATTACGGCACCGGGGCAGAGAGGCAGGTTATTACGGACAGAGAGCAGGCGGAGGCCATTCAGGCATCGCTGAAAGGGGCTGAATACAAGGTCGCTGAGGTAAAAAAGGGAGAACGCCTGAAGAAACCGCCCCATCCCTTTACCACTTCTACCCTGCAGCAGGAGGCCAGCAAGACACTGAACTTTTCCACCCAAAAGACCATGCGCCTGGCTCAGCAGCTCTATGAGGGCGTTGACATCAAGGGAGAGGGGACGGTGGGCCTGATCACCTACCTTCGTACCGACTCCACCCGTGTGTCTGAGGACGCGGAAAAGGCTGCGGCGGAATTTATCGGCTCCCGCTACGGGAAGGATTATCTGGGCAGGGAGATATCGGGGAAGAAGAACAGCCAGAAGATACAGGATGCTCATGAGGCCATACGTCCCACGGATTTAAACAGGATTCCGCTGGAGATAAAGGATGAACTGCCCAGAGATTTGTTCCGGCTCTACCAGTTGATCTGGAAAAGATTTGTGGCAAGCAGGATGAGCGAGGCAAAATATGAGACTGTATCTGTCAAAATAAAAGCGAAGCAGCATATATTTACCGTGGCGGCGTCTGCCCGGAAATTTGACGGATATATGAGCGTTTACGTTTCCGAGGAGGAAAAGGAGGAGGAGAACGCTCTGAGCGGGGAGCTGAATAAAAACAGCGAGCTTTCTTTTGAATCCTTTGATGCGAAGCAGCATTTTACCCAGCCGCCCGCCCACTATAACGAGGCATCTCTGGTGAAGGAGCTGGAGGAACTCGGCATAGGGCGTCCCAGCACATATGCGCCCACGATCACCACAATCCTGGCAAGGCGCTACATTGTGAAAGAGAACAGGAACCTCTATGTCACCGAGCTGGGAGAAGTGGTAAACAATATGATGAAAGAAGCCTTCCCATCCATTGTGGATGTGAATTTTACCGCTAACATGGAAGCCCTTCTCGATGGTGTGGAAGAGGGAAACATCAAATGGAAGACAGTCATTTCAAATTTTTATCCTGATCTGGAAGAGGCGGTCCGGCAGGCGGAGAAGGAACTGGAGGAAGTCATGATAGCAGACGAGGTCAGTGATGAGGTCTGCGAGCTCTGCGGCAGGCAGATGGTTATCAAGTACGGGCCCCACGGACGTTTCCTGGCTTGTCCGGGGTTCCCTGACTGCCGTAACACAAAGCCTTATTTTGAGAAGATTGGGGTTGCCTGTCCTGTGTGCGGCAGGGACGTGGTAATGAAAAAGACGAAAAAGGGCAGAAAATACTACGGATGTATTGACAATCCCAACTGTGATTTTATGGTTTGGCAGAGGCCTACGGGGGAAAAGTGCCCGAAATGCGGGTCTGTGCTGCTGTCCAGGGGCAACAAGCTGGTGTGCGCAAACGAGCAGTGCGGATACAATGTTCCGGTAAAGGCTGAAACTGTTACAGAATAATATTTTGTCGGAATTGTCGCATAAATCATAGAAAAAACACAAAAATCCCAGAATTATACATTGAAATCTGTATTTTTATGTGTTACACTAGTTACGGTAGGCCGCAAAACGGAGGAAACATATATGAGCAGTGTACAACTGTTGGATAAAACCAGAAAGATAGGAAAATTGTTGCACAACAATAACTCCAGTAAGGTGGTGTTTAGCGACATATGTAATGTGATGCGGGAGATTCTGAATTCCAATGTTTTGGTCATCAGCCGCAAGGGCAAGGTGCTGGGCGTAGGAAAATCCGATGGAATTGAACCGATTACGGAACTGATAAATGAAGAGGTGGGCGGATTCATTGACCCTATGCTCAATGAGCGTCTGCTGGGAGTGCTTTCCACCAAGGAGAATGTAAATCTGGAGACGCTGGGTTTTGAGAATCCTGATATCCGGAAAGTTCAGGCCACCATAGCGCCTATCGAGATAGCGGGGGAGCGGCTGGGGACGCTGTTCGTCTACAAGAGCGACACACAGTATGAGATTGACGATATTATCCTCTGCGAGTATGGATCCACGGTGGTAGGGCTGGAAATGCTGCGGGCGGTGAACGAGGAGAACGCCGAAGAAAAACGTAAGATAGCCGTGGTGCGCTCGGCAATCAGTACCCTGTCTTTTTCCGAACTGGAGGCCATCACACATATTTTTGACGAGTTGAACGGCATGGAGGGCATTCTGGTGGCGAGCAAGATTGCCGACAGGGTGGGGATTACCCGCTCAGTGATCGTCAATGCGCTTCGGAAGTTTGAAAGCGCGGGCGTCATCGAATCCAGATCCTCCGGCATGAAGGGGACTTACATAAAGGTGCTGAATGATGTGGTCTTTGATGAAATTGAGGAATTGAAGCACCAGAACCAGAGAAGATAAAATTAAATATATAAAATGGATTGAAAGGTGGTATAAAGGGATTTATTACATAGGGAATAAGTCCCTTTTTTGATAAAATCATTCAAAATCTATTGTTTTTTTATGTAAAATCACTATAATGTAATGGTATGGATATGAAAGGAGACAGTTATGATTCAGACGAATGTATTTGACTATGTGAGGATTCTGGATAGGGCGGCGGATGCCAGCTGGCTTCGCAATGAAGCCATAGGCAATAATCTTTCGAATGTGGACACTCCCGGCTACAAGAGACAGGATGTTGCATTTGAATCTGTTCTTGAAAAGGCGCTGGGCCACAACCGTTATCAGTCCACTGATTCAAAGGTGGCGGCGGCAAAGTCAAAAAATCTTTCTGTCAGAACCTATACGGATTACGACAGCTTTTCCTATCGTCTGGACGGGAATAATGTAGACGTTGATAATGAGAATGTTATGCTGGCGGAAAACCAGCTGAAATACCAGGGACTGATAGCCAGTATCAACCAGGAGTTTGATAATCTGAAGACGGCAATGAAATAGTGTATAAAGAAATCAGAACGGCATCATAGAGGCCGGCGAGAGAAAAGGAGAAAAAATTATGAGTATGTTTTCTGCATTTAATATAAACGCATCGGGAATGACGGCCCAGCGCTACCGTATGGATGTCATTTCGGAGAACGTTGCCAACGCAAATACTACCAGGACTGCAAACGGTACACCTTACCGCAGGAAGGTAGTCTACTTTGAGGAAAAAGGCGGCCAGACTGCGTTCAGCAGGGTTCTGGGCCAGGCGGCTTATAACCACGGCTATTCCGGCCAGGGCGTAAAGGTCAGAGGTGTTCTGCAGGACTATGATACGGAGATGAACATGGTGTACGATCCTTCCCATCCTGACGCAGACGAAAACGGTTATGTGACCTATCCCAATGTGAATATTATCACGGAGATGACTAACATGATAGATGCCAGCCGGGCTTATGAAGCCAATGCTACTGCCTTCAACGCCAGCAAGTCCATGGCACAGCAGGGTCTGCAGCTGGGACAGTGACGGGTGAGATGACGGCCGGCTGAGCCCGAAAATGACAGGTGAATTTAATACAGGAAAGGAATACATAGCATGGATTTGTATACATTGAATGGAGTGACTAAGATCGGCAACATATCTCCGGCGGAGTCCCTGCGGGGGACTTTGCTGGATATTGAGCAGAAGAAAGAAACCAAAGGGACGATGTTCGATGCCGTTCTGAACACGGCCATTGACAATATCAGGACCACCAACAGTTATCTTTCCGATGCCGAGGATGAGGAAATCAAATTTGCTCTGGGCGAGACGGAGAATACTCATGACCTGATGATCGCTCTGCAGAAGGCTTCTACCGCGCTGCAGTATACCGTGGCAATCCGCGACAAGCTGATGGATGCCTACAAGGAAATCATGCAGATGCAGATTTAGATCTAAATTAATACTTTAGGAGACTTACCATGCCTGAGAAGCTGAAAGAAATACTGGAAAAAATAAAAGAGTGGTGGAACAAGTTCACTGCCAAACAGAGGACGATCATAATTACCATCGCTGCGTTAGTAGTGTTTACGCTTGTAATTATCGTCTACGTGATTTCCAGACCACAATATGTAAAGTTGGGTACATACGCCACCTCAGCGGAGTCCGCAAAGGTGGTCGCTATTTTGGATGGTGCAGGCGTGACCCACAGGGAGTCGGACAACGCACTGACTATCGAGGTGCTGGCGGAACAGCAGTACATGGCCAATCTGGCGCTGGGATCCGCCGGTTATACTACCTCGACGATGAAGTATGAAGATTGGGTGAACAGCAGCATGTCTACCACCTCCACGGACAGGGAGCACCAATGGAGAAACTACCTGCAGGAGGAGATGAGGCGGACGCTGGAGGCACAGAACAGCGTAAAGAGCGCTGATGTTATCCTGACGATACCGCCCCAGAACGGCACGCTGGCGGCTCAGAAGGAGGAGGCCTCAGCTTATATTACGCTGGAGCTGGACGGCAATCTTACTTCCTCCCAGGCGGCGGGACTGGCAAGATGTGTGGCCAATGGACTGGGAAACAGCTCCACGAACGGCATCACCATCATAGACAGGGACAGCAATGTGCTGTTTGCGGGCAATGATTCAGGCTCTTGGGTAGGCATGGCCCAGTCCATGCAGGAGCTGCAGGCCCAGGCCCAGTCCTTTCTTGCCAGCCAGCTGAAGCAGGTGCTTTACGGTACTATGCAGTTTCAGCAGATTGCGGTCACCGGTCATTTGGAGGTGGATTATTCCCAGTATCAGGAGACCTGGAAGGAATACTATGCCAACGAAGGTTATGAGCAGGGTTTGTGGGCTCACCAGGATGTGTTTGAAGCCAATAATGTCAATGAGGGCGGTGGTGTTCCGGGAACAGATTCCAATGACGGTGAGAATCTGACCGGATATATGTGGCCGGATTACGGCAGCAGCGAGTCCAGCCAGACGGAGACCTCTACAGACTACCTGCCCAACGAGCACGCAAAGCAGGTGACTACATCTCCCGGCGTCATTAATTACGCCAAATCCAGCCTGGCGATTTCCATGATTAAGTACAGGGAGTATAACGAGGCAACGGTAAAGAGGCAGGGACTGCTGGAGGGCATCACGTGGGAGGAGTTCCAGGAGGCCCACAGAGAGAATGTCTGGCTGGAGGTTCAGCCCGAATATTACAATATGGCGGCTCTCGCCACAGGCATCAGTGTGGATAAAATTTCCATCATCGCCTATGAGTCTCCCATATTCATTGATAAGGAGAGCAGTGTTACCGGCAGTGATATTGTCAGCATCGTAATGATCGTACTGATTCTGGCACTGCTTGCATTTGTGGTACTGCGGAGCATGCGCGGCAGAAAGGCAGCGGAGGAAGAGGAAGAACTGTCCGTGGAATCCATGCTGCAGTCTACACCTGACGATGCGGTGAATGATATTGATGTGGAGACCAAGTCCGATACCAGAAAGATGATAGAGAAATTTGTTGACGATAATCCTGAAGCGGCGGCTAATCTGCTGCGGAACTGGCTGAATGAAGACTGGGGTTGACGAAAGGAAGAGCTTATGGCAAAGGCAGCTAAAGAAGACGAACTCAAAGGAATACAGAAAGCGGCAATTCTGCTGATCGCATTAGGGCCGGAGCGCTCCGCGGGCATCTTTAAGCACCTGAAGGAGGAGGAGATCGAGGAGCTGACTCTGGAGATCGCAAATACCAGAAGTGTGACACCCCAGGTGAAGGAGGATGTCATAAACGAGTTTTATGAGGTCTGCCTGGCGCAGCAGTATATTGCGGAGGGCGGCATAAACTACGCCAAGGATTTGCTGGAGAAGGCCCTGGGGTCGGAGAAAGCTATGGATGTCATCGGCAAGCTGACGGCATCCCTCCAGGTGAAGCCTTTCGAGTTTGTGCGGAAGACGGATGCTTCACAGCTTATCAACTTTATTCAGGACGAACATCCCCAGACCATTGCCCTGATCCTGTCCTATCTTGCTCCCGGCCAGGCGGCGCTGGTGATTTCGGCGCTGGCTCCGGACAGACAGGCGGACGTGGCGCGGCGTATCGCGGTGATGGACCGCACCAGTCCCGATGTCATCAAGGAGGTGGAGAAGGTGTTGGAATCCAAGCTGGCAAGCCTTGTGAACCAGGACTACACTGTTATCGGCGGCGTGGATGCAGTGGTGGAGATACTGAATACTGTGGACAGAGGAACAGAGCGTCACATTATGGAGACTCTGGAAATCGAGGAGCCGGAGCTGGCGGACGAGATCAGAAAGAAAATGTTTGTGTTCGAAGATATTCTGCTGCTGGACGACAGAGCAATTCAGCGTGTGCTGCGTGATGTGGACAACAGCGATCTGGAGATGGCACTGAAGAGCGCCAACGAACAGGTACAGAATGCTATCTTTAATAACCTGTCCAAGCGTCTGGCTGTGATGATCAAGGAAGATATGGAGTTCATGGGTCCTGTTCGTATGAAGGATGTGGAAGAGGCACAGCAGAAGATTGTAAATATCATCAGGAAACTGGAGGATACTGGTGAAATTGTAATTTCCAGAGGCGGAGGTGACGAGATCGTTGTCTAATGGTTTGGTAAAGCAAATGTTTATGGTGGTCCAATCCGAAGAGAAACGCGTAATCAACGCCGATGAACTGCTGCAGAAGCGGCAGAAAGGTACTGTGCAGTGGCAGCGGGAAGCCGATGAAGAGGGCTTCGTATCCGGTCTGGCAGCGGAGGAAGTGGAGCTTGCCGGGGATGCAGAGGAGAGCAATATCATCAAGTCCCGGGAGAACGCAGACCAGATAATAGAGAATGCCCGGGCGGCGGCGCAGACCACTCTGGCGGCAGCTCAGGCGGAGGCGGAAGCCATCCGCCAGGAGGCGAGAGCTCAGGCGGAGGCGGAGAAGAACAAGGTTTTTGCGGAGGCACAGCAGCAGGGATATTCGGAGGGGTTTGCAAAAGCCCAGGCGGAGGCGGAAGCCATTCGTCGGGAATACAAGGAGAAGGAAGAACAGCTGGATCTTTATTATCAACAGCAGATTGAGGAACTTGAGCCTCAGATGGTAGATACTATCTCGGCAATCTACGAACATATACTGCATGTTGATTTTCAGTCTTACAGGGAGATACTGGGTCATTTGATTTCCGATACACTGCGGAAGATGGAGGGCGGGCATGATTTCATGGTGCACGTCTCCAAGGAGGATTATCCATACATCAGCATGCAGAAAAAGGAAATTCTGGCGGGAGCCGTCGCGGCAAACTGCAATGTGGAAGTGGTGGAAGATCTGACTCTGGCGAAAAACCAGTGCCTGATAGAGACGGACAGCGGCATTTATGACTGTGGGCTGGAGACGCAGCTTGACGAGTTAAAGCGGAAACTGATGCTCCTGGCCTGGCAGCGTGAGTAGCGTGAAGAGAAGTTCTAAAGCTCACAGCAAGGCTGTATCGCCAAGAACTTCTAAGGCTTCACGCCGAAAAACGCCAAAAGAAGGCGTTTTTCATAAGCAAACTGGTGAGCCTGCTCGCGCAGAAGAATGCCCTAAAGGGCATTCTTCCCAGGTGGGTGGGAATTACAGACATATAGCATGATGGAGGTTGTTGTGCACGTACCGGTGGTGGATTTCGGAAAGTACAACAAAATAGCGGAACTGTCTTTTTTTAAAAGGCTCGGCAAGGTAGTCAATGTGGTGGGGCTGACCATCGAGTCCGCAGGACCGGATGCAAGACTGGGGGATTTATGTATGATCTTCCCCGGCGGGGAAGGCGGGCAGCAGCCTATCATGGCAGAGGTAGTGGGTTTTAAGGATAAAAAGACCCTGTTGATGCCCTATGATGCCACGGATGGTATCGGACTGGGCTGTATTGTGGAGAACACAGGCAGTCCCCTGAGGGTGGTTGCCGGCGATGCTCTTTTGGGTAAGACACTGGACGGCCTGGGAAGGCCGGTAGATGGCACCGTGGTGAACGGAGCGGCATATCCTGTGGAAGCGCCCCCTCCGGATCCTATGAGCCGTGAGATCATAGACGAGGTTCTGCCCCTGGGGGTAAAGGCAGTGGACGGCCTGATCACAGTGGGAAAAGGCCAGCGTATCGGTATCTTTGCCGGTTCCGGTGTAGGAAAGTCCACCCTGATGGGCATGTTCGCGAGAAATACAAAGGCGGATATCAACGTGATCGCGCTGATCGGTGAGCGTGGGCGTGAGGTGCGTGAGTTTATAGAGAGGGATTTGGGAGAAGAGGGCATGAGACGCTCGGTGGTGGTGGTGGCCACCTCGGATAAGCCGGCCCTGGAGAGAAACAAGGCGGCTAAGACGGCCACGGCCATTGCGGAATATTTCAGGGACCAGGGCAGGGACGTGCTGCTGATGATGGATTCCCTGACCCGTTTTTCCATGGCACAGAGAGAAATCGGGCTGGCCAGCGGGGAACCTCCCGTGAGCCGCGGGTATCCGCCCAGTGTGTACGCGGAGATGCCAAAGCTTCTGGAGCGGGCCGGAAGGTCGGATAAGGGTTCCATAACAGGGCTGTATACCGTGCTGGTGGACGGAGATGATTTCAACGAGCCGATCACGGATACTGCGCGAAGCATACTGGATGGACATATTATGCTGGACAGAAAGCTGGGGCACAAGAATCACTATCCCGCTATCGATGTCCTGCAGAGCATCTCACGTTGTATGAGCCAGATCGCAACCAAGGAGCACAAGCAGGTGGCAGGGAAGCTGAAAACCGTGCTGGCTACTTACAACGAGGCGGAGGATCTGATCAATATCGGCGCATATAAGAGCGGCAGCAATCCCAACATTGACTACGCCATTGCGAAGATAGATGCGGTCAACGGATTTCTCTGTCAGGACACTGAAGAAAAATTTGACTTTGAGACCAGCGTTGAGATGCTGGGCAGTCTTTTTGATTAAATTTGGAGAGAAAACATGGCTCGTTTCCGCTATTCGATGCAGAGCATACTGAATATAAAACTGAAGATGGAGACCCAGGCAAAACAGGAATTTTCTGCCGCAAGGGCGGCTCTGGACGAGGAGGAGGAACGCCTGCAGGCGCTGTTTGCGCGGAAGGCGGGCTATGAGGAAGAGGCTGAGGGACTTCTGGCGGGAATTCTGGACCTGAGAGCCATTGAAGAAAATAAGATGGCGATGGTCTGCATGGACAATTATATTGCGGAGCAGCGCGTACAGGTGGCAAAAGCGGAGCAAAAGCTGGAACAGGCCAGAGAGCGCCTGACCGAGGTGATGATGGAGCGTAAGACCCATGAGACGCTGAAGGAAAAGGCATTCCAGCAATTTCTGATGGATGAGAAGAGACAGGAAAGCAAGGAGATAGATGAGCTTACCAGCTATACCTACGGACAGAAACGAAAGGAAAGCGGGGGCGGCGTGCCGGCATAGGTGCGCCTGTGATCAGGAGGCAGTATGGCAAAAGAAGTGAGTCAGGGAGTTGTTTCTGCGGACGAAGAGAAAAAGAGAATACAGAATGAGAAAAAGCAGCTGAAGAAGCAGCAGAAGGATCAGAAAAAAGAGGCAAAACGCCGGGCAAAGGAGATTGCAAAGCAGGAGGAGGATCTGGGGCTGGACGAAGGCAACGGGCTTGTGACCTTCGGTGCAACGATACTGATCGTAGCTCTGTGGATTGCGGTGGTATGTGTCATCGTGAAGCTGGATATAGGAGGCTTCGGCAGTTCCGTACTGGCACCTATTCTGAAGGATGTACCTGTGGTGAATATGATACTTCCGGATTCCGGCCAGACGGAGACTACCGATCCGGGCAGTTACGGAGGTTATTCAAGCCTGCAGGATGCCGTTGCCTACATCAGACAGCTGGAACTGGAACTTGAGCAGGTACGCACAGCATCCAACAATAAGGATGCGGAACTGGAAAAGCTGCTGGCCGAGAATCAGAGGCTCAGTGAATTTGAACAGAGAACGGTGGAGTTTCAGAGAATCCGGCAGGAGTTTTACGATGAAGTAGTCTACGCGGAAAAAGGGCCGGGGGCGGAGGAATACCGGAAGTGGTACGAGGAGATGGATCCCGCCACCGCGGAAGTCCTTTATAAGCAGGTGGTGAGTCAGCTTGAGGAGAGCAAGGAGATACAGGAATTTGCGGCGACCTACTCCTCACCCAATATGAAACCCAAGGAGGCGGCAGAGATTTTTAATGACATGACGGATGATCTGAATCTGGTGGCAAAGATACTGAGCGCAATGAGCGTTGAGTCGAGAGGGGCCGTTCTCGCCGCTATGGATAAGGAGGTGGCGGCAAAGCTGACAAAAATTATGAATCCGGACTCTTAAGTATTCGCAGATTTAAGCCGATATAAAAGTCAGGGCATTAAGATGCTCTGACTTTGAACTTTGATAATTATAGAAAGGAGGTCAGAAATGACTAGTACACCTGTAAAAAACGTGGGTTTCGGACCGGGTGGAGCAGTGCAGGCGGGAAATGTGGCCAGGACGTCCATGGACAGCGGGTTTCAGACAGTCTGGAACAATCAGGCAGGGAAGCAGACGGATGATGCAGGACAGCCGGAAGAAAGCAGGACGGTGAAAAAAACGCCGGGAGACTCACTGAAGGCAAGGGATGAACACAGGGCTCGGACGGAAAAGCGGGAGCCCAGCCGGAACGTGGAAGAGCGTACGGACATCCCGGAGGAAAAGCTGGAGGAGGCTGCGGAGGTTCTTGAGGCGGCTGCGACTCAGGTAATTC
>CAMWJV010000047.1 GCA_947174665.1 uncultured Lachnospiraceae bacterium | reverse complement strand
CTCCGGCAATGTGGAAGGATATATCAAGTCGGAGTTCTTTTTGTACGGAGACGCTGCGGCGGAAGTGATAGACGAATATGTGACAAGATATGCAGTGGTTCTGGCGAACAGGCTGAATGTCAGGGAAAGCCCTGATGTGGAGACTAAGAGAATCGGCTATATCGACGGGGGGGAAAAGGTTGAGATTCTGGAAAATCTGGGCGACTGGCTGAAGGTGAGATATACCCAAAGCAAAACAGGGTATGTTGCGGCGGAGTATGTGACAGTGACCGAGGAGTTTGTCTATGCAAAGACGCTTGAGGAGGAAGCGGCGGAACTGGCGGCAAAAAGAGCGCTGGAACAGAGGCAGAATGTTTCCGAGACACAGGCGGCTGAAAGCATCGAAATCACGGTGACGCCTCCTTCAGGGGAGTATTCCACTAACGAGGAGCTGCGGGGGGAGATTGTAGCTTATGCCATGCAGTTTTTGGGCAACCGTTATGTGCACGGAGGACAGTCTCTTGAGACAGGCACAGACTGCTCCGGGTTTACCAGTCTGATTTATGCGGCGTTTGGCTATTCAGTAAGCAGAACACCTGCGGGGCAGCTCTCCGGCGCCGGCAGGAGTATTTCCTACAGTGAGGCCCAGCCGGGGGACATTATCTGCTACGGTTCCGGCAGATGCACTCATGTTGCCCTGTATATCGGCGACGGACAGATAATCCATGCGGCAAATTCCCGCAAAGGGGTAGTGACTCAAAGAGCTGATTATGACAACATACTGGGTGTGAAAAATATAATTGATTAGTATTATCCGACGGAATGTGAATGAGTCAGTACACCGGCAGAATATCCGATTTTTTCAGCACCCAGTCTCCGATGATCTCATCACTCCAGGCCTGCAGGTCAGAAAGCTTCAGTGTAACGCCGCCGTAATTACGAATACCGTGGCCTGCCGCCTGCTCTTCGGTGTAATCCTCCAGAAAATACACGTTTTCCAGGCGGATAGGGCCGCTTGAGTAATGACAGACAAGGGGAAGCGCACCTGTTTGGTCTTCTGCGATAGCAATGCCATTCTCCGACACATGAAAGGTGACCCATGCCATTTCTTCCAGCATGCACAAGGCCTGTTTCTGGGTGGATACGTAGTTGCCCAGAGAGTAGTAGCACAGGGCGGTGTTGCCGTTCTCAGAGGTGATTTTTTCCACGGGCTGGGGAACGTGAGGATGTGTGCCTATGATCAGATCCGCACCGGCCTCAGTCATTTCCCGGGCAAATTTCTGCTGATAGCCGGAGGGCTTTTTCTGGTATTCCGTGCCCCAGTGAGGAAATACGATGACAATGTCAGCAAGCTGTTCCGCCTGCTCAATATCCTCCAGCACATGCGGATTTATGCTTGTAAAATCAATCTGTCCGTTTTTTTCATTGTATGCGCAGAGCATATTCAGGTGTCCCCTGAGTGCGGAGGAGAGGACCTCGGCATTGGGGCCGTAGGTATAGTTCAGTATGGCAAAAGTGATATCGCCCACTTTGAGAAGGGGGATTTCACTTTTGTTGCTTTCATTGTCAGCATTTCCGGTAATACCGGTCATTAAAATCTCAGGATGAAATGTTTCCCAATAGGAGGCACAGCTTAAGATGCCCTTTGAACCCTGGTCGGCGGCGTGGTTGGTAGCGTGGAGAACCACATTAAAACCGGCATCCGCGATTGCATCGCCCACCTCCGTCGGGGAATTGAAATACGGATAGCCTGAAAAACCAAGCTCATTTCCGCCCAGAATCGTCTCCTGATTGATTATCTTTATATCGGCGGCAGCCAGAAAGTCACGGATATTTTCAAAAAGAAAGGCGTAGTCATAAGTACCATCGTCCATCCGGCCTGTCCTGACAATACCCATATGCATCAGATTGTCGCCAACGGCAAGGAGTGTGATGTCATATTCTTCGAAGACAGGTTCCGGTGAGGGAGAGGGGGATGGTGCGGGTGTGGGATCAGTTTGAGGCGTTTCGGAAGGGGCCGGCGGCACAGATTCGGAAGGCAAAACTGCATCTGCCGGTGTCTGAGTGCTGAAAAGCCTTGCAGCCACAGTGAACATGCTGCTTCCTGCCGGATGAAAGGATATGACAATGAGACAGATCAGCACCAGGATCGGAATAGTAATGGCAATCAAATATTTTTTTCCATTTTTCATAGCCGCCTCCAACGCACCGCATTATGACTGAATAGTACGCTTAATAGTACGCTAATTTTGTATGTTTGTCAATCGACGCTTGTGATTTTAGGGCACATCCATTATAATAATAAAAGGCACACAGCAGAATGGAGGATGGAATATGACTAATATGAGTGGCAACAGAAATCCTTACCCATTGGGAGCAAGACCGGAGGCAGACGGAATCCGTTTTTCTTTTGTATCCGAAGAGGCTGACTGCGGCATTCTGCTTTATAATTCCCGCACAGGCGGGGAAGTACGGAGAATTCCTTTTTCCGAGGAAGACCGTATGGGAAATATCTATTGTAAAAATGTGGAGGGAATAAAGCCGGAGGCAGTGACCTACCAGTTTTACAGAGGACAGAAGCTTGTGCCGGATGAGCACGGACGTGTTTTTCCGGGAAAGTATATATATGGGAAGAAGCTTCAAAAAGGGGTAAGAAGGGCAGGTTTTTTGCCTGATACATATGACTGGAAGGGAGACAGGTGCCCGGAGATTCCCTACAGTGAAGCAATCTGCTACTGCATGCATGTCAGAGGCTTTACAAAGCATATCTCATCAGAGGTGAAAAACAGAGGAACCTTTGCCGGAATTGAAGAAAAAATTCCGTATTTACAGGAAATAGGGATTACGACGCTGGAACTGCAGCCCGCTTATGAATTTGCAGAAGCGGAGGATGAGGCGGATAAAAATCTGCCTTCTTACTGTGTCCCGGAACTTTCGGAGCATACGGGAAAAGATAAAAAAGTAAACTACTGGGGATACAAAAAAGGATATTATTATGCGCCAAAGGCGGCGTACGCCGCTTCCGACAATGCGCCTGAGGAGTTCAGAAACCTTGTCAGGATGCTGCACAAAAATCATATGGAGCTGGTGATGCAGTTTTATTTTCCTGAGGATGTTGACCGGAATGAAATTGCGGAAATCCTGCACTTCTGGACACTGGAGTATCATGTGGATGGTTTTCATATCATGGGACAAAATATTCCCGTGGACATGCTTGCCGCAGACCCTTTGCTGGCTGACAGGAAAATGATGTACTATGGATTTGGACAGGAGGCAGTCTATGATAAGATGGGCGCGCCAAAGTTTCCGCATCTTGCGGAGTACAATGACGGCTATCTTTATGATATGCGCAGGCTCCTGAAGGGAGACGAAAATATGCTGGGCAGCGCTCTGCGCCATATGCGGTATATTCCGGAAAAGGCGGGACGCATTCACTATCTGACGAACTATTACGGTTTTACCCTGGCGGACCTTGTGTCCTATGACTATAAGCACAATGAGGCTAACGGGGAAGAGAACAGGGACGGAAACGCAAACAACTGCAGTTGGAACTGCGGCGAGGAGGGAACTGCAAGAAGCCGCAAAGTCAGGCAGCTCCGCATTCGACAGATGAAAAACGCAATCTGTATGTTGCTGCTGACCCAGTCAACACCACTGATATTTATGGGGGATGAATTCGGAAATACCCAGAAGGGAAACAACAATCCCTGGTGCCAGGACAACAGTGTCTGTTGGCTTGACTGGGGAAAACAGAACAGTGAGATACTGGAATTTTGGAAACAGGCAGCGGCTTTCAGGAAAAGGCATCCGATTCTACATCCGGAAAGCCCGCTTCGGCTGATGGATTATCTTTCCTGCGGCTATCCTGACCTGTCCTATCACGGGGAGAGCGCATGGAGACCTCATATGGAGGCTCACAACAGGCACATTGGCGTTATGCTCTGCGGAAAGTATGCGCAGAGCGATAAGTATGGGACGGATGATTTTATTTATATTGCCATGAATATGCACTGGGAGAGTCATCAGCTGGCGCTGCCGAAGCTGCCTAAAGGCATGTGCTGGCGTATTGCATTTGCCACGGCGGAGACGGAGGATATTTCGGAGTCCGGGGAGGAGAATCCCGACAGCGGCGTGACATTGGCTCCACGGAGCATTGCGGTGCTGTCCAGTGTGCAGGTGGAACAGAAACCGGGAACCGGCAGGCGAAGAAGGGGCGGAAATGGGAAAGGTCTGGAGACATTTTAAGACAATTACATACCATAAGCTTCTGGTGGCAAGGGGCTACTTTAAGGTTGGGCTGTACCGTCAGGGAATTCTGCATGATCTGTCCAAGTACAGTCCCACAGAGTTTATAGTGGGTGCAAAGTACTATCAGGGAACAAGAAGCCCGAATAATGCCGAACGCGAGAAAAAGGGATATTCCGAGGCGTGGATGCACCACAAAGGAAGAAACAGGCATCACTTTGAATACTGGACGGATTACTCAAGTGACCCGGAAAAATTGGGATGTGTGGTCCCGGTACCTATGCCGGATAAATACGTTGCGGAGATGGTTATGGATCGTATTGCAGCCAGTAAGGTATACAAGGGAAAAGACTATACTAATGCGTCTCCTCTGGAGTACTATCTGCAGGGAAGGGCCAGAAAGCTGATTCATCCGGAAACGGCAAAAAAGCTGGAAATGATGTTGCGCCTTTTGGCTGAGAAAGGAGAGGAAAAAACCTTCGCCCGCATCAGGCGGGAGCTAAAGATGGACCGGCACAGGAGGAAAAGCAGGAGCATATGATACCATAAAACAAATATGGTGAGCATATGAACTGGATTATCTTATTATTACTGTTCGGATGCGGAGGATGTGGCGGCAGCTGCGGGCGCAGCAATAACTGTGGCTGTAATAATGATGGTGGCTGCGGTAACGGAAGAACTGACAGGAACTGCAATAACAGCTGCAGAGAATGTGCGAGTGCAAGGGAGGCAGTGCGGGAGGCAAAGGAAGATGTGAGGGAAGCGCTGCGGGATGTCCGCGAGGCAAGAGAGCGTGAGCAGGCTGCCTGCGATGGCCCCGGTATGGTTCCTCCGCCCTGGCAGGATTATCCCCCTATGCCCAGAAGGGATATGGGACATGACAACGAAAGAGACTGTGGCTGCAATAACTGAATAACTAAAGGCAAAGGCGGTATGCTCCCCAAAGAGGGCAGCATGCCGCCTGATTTCCTCTTTCCTTATCTGTGGCATCCGTGTCTGCGATGGGATCCGTGCCTCGATCTGCCGGATATGGATTGCCCGGCTGCGGGGCTGTGACAAACGCTGCCATCTCCGTCCCCGCCGCATCTGTGGTATGCATTGCAGTTGTCGCAGATGCCGTCACCGTCCTCGTCGAGGAAATCTGTCCCCTCCGTGCAGCTTTTATGGCATGCGCTGCAGTTGTCACAGATGTCGTCCTCGTCCGCATCTACATAATAGCATATACGGTCTGCATTTTCACATACGGTATCGGCGTGATGGTGCCTGGTGCCGCAGCCTGCCGCACATACATTCATGGTTCCGGCGGATAGTACCATTACTGCTGTAAAAACTCCTAAGATTGCTTTTTTCATGACAAATCCCTCCTGATTTTTTTATATTCATTTATGACTTCACTTATAATACGATCCGAAGATGAATATCCTTTCAAAAAAATAAATCTTTTACAAAGCTGTTTTTTGTGCTATATTTATGAAATAGGGAAGTCTGATGGAACTTCAGGGAGATAAAGGAGGTATGACCCATGGAAAAGGAAAAGTATGTGGCATATGTCTCTACCTACACACGGGGAGATAACCACGGTATTAAAATATATGATGTGGACATGAAAAACGGACGCTTTATAGAAAAGGACCAGGTAGAAATCACGAACTCCTCTTATGTGACCATATCACACAACGAGAAATATCTGTATTCCATCACAGACTTCGGGGTGGAGTCATATAAAATAAAGAAGGACGGCGGACTGGATATTCTGAATTTTGCACCTATCAACGGCATGAGAGGATGTTATGTATCCACAGATTACACGGACCGGTATTTATTTGTTGCAGGATATCATGATGGCAAGCTGACTGTACTCAGACTGAAGGAGGACGGTTCCATCGGAGAGATAACCGATGAGATTTTCCATAAGGGTCTGGGGAGCCTGGCCGACAGAAATTTCAGGCCCCATATCAACTGTGCAAGAATGACTCATGACAATAAATACCTGCTGGTTGCGGATCAGGGAATGGATCATGTGAACGTATACCGACTGGATCTGGAGACCGGAAAGGTAACTCTGGCGGATGTTATCAGGAGTGCGATAGAGTCTGCGCCCAGACACATTAAGATTTCCAGAGACGGACGCTTTATCTATATTGTGCATGAGTGGAAATGTTATATAGATGTGTACTCCTATGAAGACAGGGACGGGCAGCCGATGTTTGAAAAAATCCAGACAGTGGAGACGGCAAAAAATGAGCAGGGCAGTTCCAATGCAACCAGTGCATTGACCTTTTCCGAGGATCACAAGTATCTGGTGAGTACTGTGGCAGGAGATAATTCTGCGGTGCTTTTCAGCGTGGATGAGGAGACAGGTATGCTGACACAGATTTTCTGCCTGCCTGTCAGCGGAGAGTACCCCAAGGATGCCATTATGTTCCCGAATGACAAATTTCTGGTATCTTTGAATCACGAGTCCAATGACATGACATTCTTTCATGTGGATGTCAAGAACGGCACCATGATCATGAACGGTGCGCCGATTGCGGTGGATGTTCCGAACTGTATTACCTTTCATAAGCTGTAATGAATCTTACTGCATAAAAGGAAGAGATATGTTATGTATCATTGTCATTTGAGTATTTATTTAACGGGCAGTCAAAGTCAGATGTATGAGTCACTTAAAAACATGATCCCGCTGGATGCTTTTGTTCATGAATTTACTGAGAGTGAAGAACCACAGGAGACATTAGCAGCAAAAGCTGATGTGATTTTTGCGGATCTGCAGGGTATGGACGCAAAAAAAACAGTACAGGATCTGACTGCATGGAAAAAGCCGGAGGCAGATTTTATACTGCTGACGGAACAGAAACAGTTTGCGGAGCTGGCGGACAGTCTTTCAGGGGTCACGGATGTGTGGACACTGCCTATGACGGATGCAGAACTTCGGTTTCGTTTTTTACGCTGGCAGAAATCCTGTAAAATACAGAAGGATTTCTGGCAGACCAGCCAGTATCTGGAGAGTGCGATCAACGGTACGCCGGATTTGATCTGGTTTAAAGATAAGAACGGCATCCATGAGAAGGTTAATGACAGCTTCTGTGAGACAGTAAATAAGTCCAAAGAACAGGTGCAGGGACGCGGCCACGCATATATTTGGGATGTGGAACAGGATGACCCGGCATGTATCGAATCGGAGCGCAATGTGATGGAGAGCAGGCAAACCTGCGTCTCAGAGGAGATTATAAAGACCGGTGCCGGCAAGAGGGTGCTTACGACTTATAAGTCCCCGCTGTACGATTTAGACGGCAGTGTTATGGGCACCGTCGGTGTGGCGATTGATGTGACGCGTGAGCGCAATTATGCACAGGAGCTTCTGAAAAAAAATCAGACCCTGGAGATGCTGTTTACCACAATGGACTGCGGAATGATATGCCATACTCTGGACGGAACACGTATCATCAGTATTAACCAGGCGGCGTTAAATATTTTAGGATATAGATCCATGGATGAGATGAAGGAGGATGGATTTTTTATAATTGCTTCTTCGGTGATAGATGAGGACAAACCAAAGCTGCAAAAGAGCATTCAATCCATGAAAAATGTGGGGGACAGTGTCAGTGTGGAGTATCGTGTGCGCCACAGTGACGGTGAGATTGTTCATGTACTGGGCAGCTTTAAACTTGCGGAAGAGGATGGCGAATTATACTATCAGCGTTTTCTTCTGGATCGAACTGCACAGAAGCTGCAGGAGGAGGAAGAGCGGTTAAGGGAAGAGCGGAGGCAGATAGAGCTGATCCATGCGCTCAGTATCGACTATAATCTTGTGTGCCTGGTGGATTTGGATACGGGAAGAGCAAAAGCGCTCCGGATTGGTGAGTGTAAGAAAAATGTACTGGAGCCGATTTTTAAAGGGGAGTTTTCCTTTGAGGAAGCGATAGAACGTTACATAGAAGCAGGAGTTTATGAACAGGATAAGGAGGAAATGCGGCGGGCTGTTTCCAGGGAACAGCTGGAGAAGCAGCTTTCGGAGAAATCAGTTTACCACATTAATTATCGGATGACCTGCTGCGACGAATTGCGCTATTTTCAGATGAAAGTTGTTCGTGCGGGGGAATGGAGTAAGAGCCGGGGAATTGTTCTGGGATTTCGGAGTGTGGATGAGGAGACCCGCAGCGAGAGAGAGCAGAAGACTCTTCTGGAGAATGCGCTTTCTCAGGCAAACCGTGCGAATAAGGCAAAGAGCACATTCCTCTCAAATATGTCCCATGACATCCGCACGCCGATGAACGCCATTATAGGCTTTACTTCACTTGCACTTACGCACATTGATAACAGGGATCATGTGCAGGAATATCTCAAGAAGATCATGACATCCGGCAATCATTTGCTGAGCCTGATCAATGACGTTCTGGATATGAGCCATATTGAAAGCGGGAAAATACATCTGGAAGAGGATGCATGCAGCCTTCCTGAGATCATGCATGAACTGCGCAATATAATTCAGGCGGATATTCATGCAAAACAGCTGGATTTGTATATGGATGCCGTTGATATCCACAATGAGGAGATTTACTGTGATCGGCTGCGTCTGAATCAGGTTCTGCTGAATTTGTTGAGCAATGCCGTTAAATATACCGTCGCAGGCGGGATGGTCAGCATGAAGGTGATTGAAAAGCCGGGAACTTCCGCGGGATATGCAATCTATGAGTTTCGCATTAAGGACACCGGCATAGGTATGAGTGAGGAATTTGTAGCCCATATCTTTGAGCCGTTTGAGAGAGAACAGAATTCGACGATCAGCGGGATTCAGGGAACGGGACTTGGAATGGCGATCACCAAAAATATCGTGGACATGATGAACGGTACGATTGAAGTGACAAGCAGGCAGGGGGTCGGTACGGAATGTATTGTCTGCCTGCCGCTGCGAATAAACGGTGAGAAAAAAGTTCCCCAGGCGATTCCTGAGCTGACAGGTTTGCGTGCTCTGGTGGTGGACGATGATTTCAACACCTGTGACAATGTGTCCTGTATGCTCCAGCAGATCGGACTGCGGGCTGAGTGGACGCTGTCGGGAAAGGAAGCCGTTTTGCGTAACCGCCAGGCACTGACACGGAATGACCCGTATTGTGTGTACATTATCGACTGGCTGCTGCCTGATATGAACGGTGTTGAGGTGGCGCGCAGGATCAGGCAGGAGACAGGAAAGGATGTTCCAATTATTGTTCTCACGGCATATGACTGGACTGACATTGAGGATGAGGCACGAGAGGCAGGTGTGACCGCATTCTGCAGCAAACCGTTGTTTTTCTCGGAACTGCGTGGGTGTCTGTACTCCATTGTAGACTCGGACGCTAAAAAGGAGAATGCCGATAAATCGGTGAAGGAGCCCCTTCGCACAGGGCACATCCTTCTGGCAGAGGACAATGAACTGAATCAGGAGATTGCGGTTACCATTTTGGAGGAGGCCGGATTCTCGGTGGATGTTGCGGCGAACGGGCAGATTGCCGTTGACATGCTGGCGGGCTCCCAGGCGGGATATTATCAGGTTATTCTGATGGATGTCCAGATGCCTGTGATGAACGGATATGAGGCGACAAAGAAAATACGCAAGCTGGCAGATGAAAACCTTTCGTCGATTCCTATTCTGGCGATGACTGCAAATGCCTTTGAGGAGGACAAGCAGGAAGCGTTAAAGAGCGGCATGAACGGTCATATTGCGAAGCCCATTGATATTAATAAACTGATGGAAATGTTGGATCAGGTGCTTTTTTAGCATATGGCACAGGCCTTCTGCATATTCTGTTATAGGATATGACAGGAGGCTTTTGCTATGGAACATGTATCGACTACATACGACTTGTATCGGGATATACAGCAACGTACCGGAGGAGAAATCTACATAGGGGTGCTGGGCCCGGTGCGTACCGGAAAGTCCACCTTCATCAAGCGGTTTATGGAGGAGATGGTGCTCCCTAACATGGAAGATGAACATGCAAGGGAGAGGGCGCAGGATGAACTGCCCCAGAGTGCCGGCGGAAAAACCATTACAACCACGGAGCCCAAGTTTATTCCCAATGAAGCGGCAGAGGTTCAGTTGAACGGTGACATTGCCGTGTCGGTCAGGCTCATTGACTGTGTGGGATACATGGTGGAAGGTGCAGCGGGACACATGGAGGAAGACACAGAGCGGATGGTGAAAACGCCCTGGTTTGATTATGAGATACCTTTTACACAGGCGGCGGAAGTGGGGACTGATAAGGTCATGAACGACCATTCCACCATCGGTCTCGTCATCACCACAGACGGCAGCTTCGGGGAGATTCCCAGGGGAAATTATCTGGAGGCGGAGGAAAGGACGATTCTCGCGCTGAAAAAACTGCGTAAACCTTTCCTTGTACTGGTCAACAGCCAGAAGCCTTATTCCGAGGACGCGAAAAATATCGTGGCGGAGATAGGAGAGAAATACGGGGTGTCGGCCATGGCTGTGAACTGCGAACAGCTGAAGAAAGATGACATCAACATGATTTTGGAAAATGTACTCTATGAATTTCCTATTTCAGCCATGGAGTTTTATATGCCGAAGTGGGTGGAGATGCTGGCGGATGACAACCGGATGAAGCAGGACTTGATTGAAAAGGTAAAGCTTCTCATGAAGGATTATTCCACTATTCGAGATGTGTTGGAGAAGCCGGTAAACCTGGAGAGCGAGTACATAAGGCGTTGCAAGACGGACACCGTTTCACTTTCGGACGGATGTATCAGGATAACCCTGGATGTGGAGGAATCCTATTATTACGAGATGCTGACGGAGATGGTAGGGGAAAGCATTGCCGACGAATACCAGCTTATCAGCAAACTGAAAAACTTCGCGGCCATGAAACATGAATATAACAAGGTGCTTGATGCGGTGAACATGGTCCGTATCAAAGGGTACGGTGTTGTCACGCCAGACAAGGATGAGATTGTCCTGGAGAGACCGGAGTTGATCAAACACGGCAATAAATTCGGGGTTAAGATTAAGGCTTCCAGCCCATCCATCCACATGATCCGGGCCAATATCGAGACGGAAATCGCTCCCATTGTTGGCACCCAGGAGCAGGCTGAAGACCTGATTTCCTTTATCAATCAGACGGATGCCCAGAGTGGTATCTGGGGTACGAACATATTCGGAAAGACGGTGGAACAGCTGGTGAATGATGGCATCACGGCGAAAGTTGCCGTCATCGGAGAAGAGAGCCAGATAAAGCTTCAGGATACCATGCAGAAGATTGTCAATGACAGTAACGGCGGCATGGTATGTATCATCATATAGTGCGGAATTGAAACTATTGAACCATAAGCATCGTGTGAATTGCACCCGGTCTGTTTGCAGACCGGGTGCAATTTGTGCGGTTAAAGGGAACGTTGGAATGATATTGCGATTCATTTTGGGAGATGCTATAATTTCATTGTGATTATTAAAATAAATTATAAGAACTAAGGAGAATCCATGAAAAGAATAATCAGCTATATACTTATAACGGTTATACTTACTCTGCAGCTCTGCGGGTGCGGTGCGAATGCGAAGGAATCCGGGCAATCTATCAGCCTGGATGATCTGGACATATCTGTAGACCCGGAGAGTGCCCCGGATGCCCTGGCAGTCTTGGCACTTGGCGGAAAGGATAACTCTCTGGATGCTTATTCCGCCACAGTCAATGTTCCGCTGCAGGTGGAAGAGCCGGAGGAAGCGATATCAGGGGGAGCGAGCAATATATTTCTGGGAAAGTTCAGGGCATATTACTTTAAAAAGCACCTTTTTAAAAATGTGGAACAGTGCTGGGACGAGCTTGCTTTTTCGACTGTGGAGGGTGAGAAAAGTGCGGAACATTTTGACAGAGAAGATCAGCTGTGGAACGTGGGTCCGGTTTGCGGCACGGATCACTATTTAGCGTCGGCCTATGCGAAAAAAGATGGAGCGGAGGATGTTGATCGATATTTTCTTGTGGAGAAGGATGAAAACCATGAAACATTGAGAGAAATCCCTCTGGATTTTCTGGATGGCAGTGATTTCCTGGAAGGTTTCATGAGCATCCAGCATTTTGCAATGGATGGTTCCGGCATCATTCATCTGGTGCGGAATATGGGTACGGAATGGCACTATCTGCTTCTTTCGACAGATGGAGAGATTTTGTCGGAATATACTTCGGAAAGCGGTTATGTCCGGAAACTTGTCCCTCTGTATGACGGTCGTATTGCTTTTTGGCTTGTATCCGGAGAGACTGCCGGAAATCAGAGCCTGCAGTACATGGATACAGAGAAGGGCAGGACAGTGTCTCTGGCAGCTATGGAAAAGGAGAACTACTGCTTTACGCTTCTTGACGGGAACACACTGCTTTATGCGGATCATGACGGCGTGCACCGCAGCAGTCTGTCCGGCAATAATCCGGAGACTCTTTATCGCTGGGTGAATCACGGAATATTGCTGTCAGATGTATCTGTCATGCAGGTAGATGAGGATGGACGGATATCATTAATTTATATGGATTCCACAGGCAGTAACTATCTGTGCCTGGAACCCACCACTGAGGAGGTGGAAGTCCGTCAGATCACGCTGGCATTATCTCCTTATAACAGTAAAACATCGTTTTATCAGACAGTGGCGGCAATGTTTAACAGGCGGTATCCGGCCTGTCATATTGAGGTGAAAAGTGACTATGAGGAGACCGCGCTGTTGACAGAGCTGATCGCGGGGAAGGGACCGGTGCTGATAGACGGTTTTCTGACGGGCTTCGAGGAGCAGGAAAAGCTGTGGGAACCTTTGGATACTGTTATTGAACAGTTAGGTATCGCGGAGGAACTCCTGCCTTCTGTTCTGGAACTGGGAAAGATTAATGGAACACTGTATGGTGTGGTGATGGATTTCGAACTGGATACGGTGGTGACCGGAGATACCGGCATGAAGGATTGGAATTACGATACTTTTTTACAGTGTGTGGAGGACAGGCCAGAGCTGGAGGCTATTTTTAATCTCTACGGCGGAGACTATGGGACGTACTTTATTACAAATTTTATCAGCCATGGCATAGAGGACAATTATCTGCTGGATGCGAAAACCGGGACAACGAATTTCAGTAGCAGCGGGTTCCGCAAAGCCTTGGAACTGGCGAAAAAATATTGTGTTCGTAATGACAGAGTGGAACCCGGCAGAACTGTGCTGACAGGGGAGGTCCTCTGTAACGAGCTGGTCATCACAAAGCCGGAGCATCTTGCATTGTACCGTGCCTGCTATGGCGAGGATATTAATTATATCGGCTATCCTGCAAAAGCCGGAGCCGCGCATTTTATCAGCAATAGTTTTCCGCTGGTTGTCCGCAGAACGGCATCAAAGGAGGAAAAGGAACTGGCCTGCGCTTTTATTCAAATGTGTCTTTCTTATGAGTGCCAGTCTGAGGCGGCAGGGGATGTGAATTTCGGATTAAGTGTGCGTAAGGATGTGCTGGAGGAACAGATTAACGCCATGAATAAAGGTACAAGTGTTGACATATACGGTTTCAATCAGATTGTGATCGGAGATAATCTGAACATAGAATTGGATGGAAAAACATTACATGATCTGATTGATAAAGCAAAGCCGAAGAGATATTTTCCGGTGGAACTGAGGAATGTCCTTTATGAAGAGTTGGAAGCATATTTTGCTGATGCAATCACGGAGGATATGCTGATTGAGCATCTTGAGAGCCGGGTAGGGCTGTATCTGGGAGAGAGGAACTGACAGAATATGAAGGAGGATCTTATGGATTACAACATGTTGGAAAAACAATGCAGAAGTCTGCTGGAGACGGAGTTTCATCCGCTTCCGGCCCTTGCTAATACGGCGGCTCTGCTTTATGAAATTATGGAAGATCTGAATTGGGCGGGGTTTTATTTGATGGAAAACGGCTCTTTGATGCTGGGACCCTTTCAGGGTAAGACAGCGTGTATCCGGATTCCGGTGGGACGCGGCGTCTGCGGAACTGCAGTGGAAGAAGACAGGGTAGTTTTGGTTGAAGATGTTCATCAGTTTCCGGGGCACATTGCCTGTGACAGTAACTCCAATGCGGAGTTGGTTCTTCCCATTCATCACGGAGGACAGGTCATCGGCGTTCTGGATCTGGACAGTCCTGTTCCGGGCAGATTTTTGCGGGAAGACCGTGATGGTCTGATGCGTATTGTAAGCCTGTTGGAGAATATGGTGGAATGGGAAAGGTGGAAACTATAGAGTTGCCGTCATTGCTTTTTAACTATGATTTTTGTATAATGAATATAAAGCGGGCAAGACTGTCTGCGAGATTCGCTTTGCAGGCTCGATATTTATTATCAAAAATCGGAGGAGGTGCCGCAGATGAGTGAAGTGTACGAAAAGCTTATGAGATGTTATGACTGTGTACGGAGGAAGATGGATTTTGTGCCTGAGGCTGCTATTGTCCTGGGCTCAGGTCTGGGGGATTACGCAGAAAACATCCGTGTGGAGTATGAACTGCCTTACGGTGAGATAGACGGTTTCCCGGTATCGACAGTGCCGGGACATGCAGGTAAATTTATTTTCGGATATATTAATGAGATTCCCGTTGTCTGCATGAAAGGGCGGGTACACTATTATGAGGGATATCCTATCAGTGATGTGGTACTGCCCACAAGGCTGATGAAGCTGATGGGGGCGAAGATTCTGTTTTTGACAAATGCGGCGGGAGGCGTGAACACTTCCTTCCATGCGGGAGATTTGATGCTGATCAGGGACCAGATTTCCGTCTTTGCGCCCAATCCGCTGATCGGGCCGAATATAGACGAGCTGGGAGTAAGGTTTCCCGACATGAGTACGGTGTATGATGCCGGGCTTCAGCAGATCATCCGCAATACAGCCAGAGAAAACGGTATTTTCCTTCAGGAGGGGGTTTATGCCCAATTGACAGGGCCTTCTTTTGAGTCCCCTGCGGAGATTCGGATGCTGCGGACTTTAGGCTGTGACGCAGTGGGTATGAGCACAGTGGTGGAGGCTATTGCAGCCAACCATATGGGCATGAAGATATGCGGCATTTCCTGTATCTGTAACCTTGCAGCAGGTATGACGGCCACGCCCCTGAGCCATGAGGAGGTTCAGGCGGCGGCAGATGCGGCGGCACCGAATTTCAAGAAGCTTGTGACGGAGTCTGTGAAGAACTTTTAGGGCATAATGATGCATCAGGGTATCGAAAGATATCAGGATTTTTTATAGCAGGAGAAGATCATGGAGAATATAAAAGATATTGATGGGGCGGCGCTGGTGCAGGCGGCTCTGGAGGCCAGAAATTACGCATATGTACCGTACTCCCATTATGCTGTGGGAGCTGCACTTTTGACGGAAGACGGAGAGATATTCCCTGGCTGTAACGTTGAAAACGCCTCTTACGGCGCGACAAACTGCGCGGAGCGGACGGCCTTTTTCCGGGCTGTCAGCCAGGGGAAAAGGAAGTTTCGAGCTATTGCCATCGCAGGTGGTATGGAGGGGGAGAAGCCGGTGGAGTATGCTTATCCCTGCGGCATCTGCAGACAGGTGATGAGGGAGTTCTGCAAGGATGATTTTATAATAATCGTAGCAAAGAGTGCGGAAGATTTTCTGGAGTACCATCTGGAAGAAATTCTGCCCTTTGGATTTGGAGGTGAATCGATCAGGTGAATATCAGGCTTTACAACGCAAGAATATTAACCATGGAGAAGAACAGGCCGGTTTTTCGCGGTGAGGTCTGGGTAAAGAATGACAAAATTGCCTACGTAGCGGATCAGGAGGAGCTGCAAAACGAATGGAACGTTGACATGCCCAGAATTGCATGGGATGTTGAGGTGGACTGTAAGGATAATCTGTTAATGCCGGGTTTTAAGGATGCTCACACCCATTCCGCAATGACCTTTCTGCGGTCTTATGCGGATGATGTACCCCTGCAGCAGTGGCTGAATGAGAAGGTATTTCCCATGGAGGCAAAGCTGACGGAGGAGGATATATATCATCTGACCCGACTGGCGATTCTGGAGTATCTCACATCGGGTATTACATCAATCTTTGAGATGTACCTGGCCCCGGGTGCAGCCGCAGATGCATGCATAGACATGGGGATGCGCTGTGTGCTCACCAGTGGGCTGAATGATTTCAGTTCCTCTGTGGAGAAGATGGAGGAGGAATACCTGAAATGGAATAAGGCAAATCCTCTGATCAGCTACCAGTTGGGCTTCCACGCGGAATACACCTGCTCCAAGGAGCTTATTTATCGGGTGGCCCAGCTTGCTCACAGGTATCATGCCCCTGTATACACTCATTTGGCTGAAACCGGAAAAGAGGTGGAAGAGTGCAAAGAACGCTATGGCATGACTCCGGCAATGTTCCTGGATATGATGGGGATTTTTGAGTATGGAGGCGGAGGCTACCACTGTGTACACATGACAGAACCGGACATGGAAATGTTCCGCAGGCGCAGACTGTCAGTCATTACCAACCCGGCTTCCAACATGAAGCTTGCCAGCGGAATTGCGCCTGTAGCCGAGTTCGAAAAGAGAAAAATCCCTGTGGCTATCGGCACGGACGGGCCCGCCAGCAATAACTGTCTGGATATGTTCCGGGAAATGTTCCTGGTGACGGGCTTAAGTAAGCTGCGGGAGGATGACGCTGCCAGCCTGGATGCAATAAAGGTGTTGAAGATGGCTACCGTGAACGGTGCAAAAGCTATGCGGCTTCCAAAGGCTGATGTGCTGGCAAAGGGAAAGCTGGCAGATTTGATCATGCTTGATCTGCACCAGCCGAACATGCAGCCTGTTCACAATATTCCCAAAAATCTGGTTTACAGCGGCAGTAAGTCCAATGTGCTCATGACGATGATAAACGGCAGGATTCTGTACCGGAACGGTGAGTTCAATATCGGAGAGAGCGTGGAGGACATTTATGCAAAATGCGACAGAATTGTGAAGCGCATCATATATACTGAGTGAAATGGAGGAAAATAAGTAATGCTGGAAAAAGTTTTTAAGCTTAAGGAGAACAAAACCACGGTAAGGACGGAGATTATAGCCGGACTGACCACATTTATGACAATGGCCTACATCATTGCCCTGAATCCCAATTTGTTGGTCGGTTTCGGAGAGAGCGGGACAAGCCTCTGGAACGGCGTTTTTCTGGCAACCTGTATCGCGTCCGCTGTGGGTATGTTTGTCATGGCATTTGTGGCAAACAAACCTTTTGCGATGGCACCCGGGATGGGACTGAACAGTTTCTTTGCGGTTGTGGTTACGAACATTATGGTCCTGACGGAGACAACATACCTGGAATCCTTTCAGGCAGCCCTGTGCATCATTCTGGTTGAAGGACTGGTATTTCTGGTGCTTTCCGTACTTAATGTGCGGGAGAAGATTGTGGATGCGATTCCCCTTGGTGTTCGTCTCGGTATTGCGCCTGCTATCGGTATGATGCTGCTGAACATCGGCCTTGGCTCCAACGCCGGCGTGGGTCCTGCCAGCTCGTTTTATGTCATGCGGGATTTCTTTGGCGCACTGACCCCCAGCATCGCAAAGACAGAAATGGGAGACAGCTATGCCGCAATGGTTCTGACCGTTGTAACTATGTTCATCGGCCTGTTTGTTATCATCGTTCTCTCCCAGAAGGGTATTAAGGCTGCGGTCATTTTGGGTATGCTGGCAGCCAGCATCATCAACTGGGCAGGACAGGCTGTCTTTCTGCACATAAATCCCTTTGCCAACCTGGCGGGTGCATCGTTCATGCCTCCTTTCAGTGATATGGCGGAGACCACTCTGTTTAAGTTTAATTTCAGCGTATTTGCTCGGATTGGCTGGTTCACGGTAATCACTCTGATTGTTACTTTTTGTATCATAGACATGTTTGACACCATCGGAACTCTGGTAGGTACGGCAAGCCGTGCCGGTATGCTGGACAAGGAGGGTAAAATGCCCCAGATGAAGGAAGCGCTGCTGGCGGATGCGGTAGGTACTGTGGTCGGTTCCGCAACAGGCACATCCACCGTGACGACCTTTGTGGAGTCTGCATCCGGTGTGGAGGCCGGCGGACGGACCGGTCTGACAGCGCTGACCACGGGTATTGTATTTTTGGCCTGCATGTTCTTGGCTCCCGTTGCAGCTGTCATTCCTCCTGCAGCTACCTCTGCCGCGCTGATCTATGTGGGAGTGCTGATGATTACGGGACTGAAGAACATTAATTTCAGCGACATATGTCAGTCTGTGCCCACGGCTTTGATGCTGATCGCCATGCCTGTGTCCGGATCCATCGGACATGCCATTGGTATCGGTCTGATTTCCTACACAGTCATCAAGTTGTTTACGGGTAAGGCAAAAGATGTTTCCGTGCTGACCTATGTGCTGTCTGTGATCTTCCTGGTGAAGTTCTTCCTGGTGGCCTAGCGCGGAAAGAACTTCTAAAGACGTCCCATCACAGGATGGGACGCCAAGAAGTTCTAAATTCCGCGCGGAAGAACGCAAATGCAGCGTTCTCCCCAAAATATTAAATATCCGGCATCATGGAGGTTGGGATGGAGTATGTTTTGCTGGCGGCGGCACTGGCTGTATTTGTGATTGTGATATTTACACTGGAGGCCTGCCGCGCAAAAAAGGAAAAGAAGGATTTTGCGGCCAGGCTGTATGGCGACTATTTCAAGCTGTCGGACAAGAAATATGCCACGGAACGCTTTGAAAAAATGGACAGCTTTTACAAGCGGCATCAAAAGGACGGGCAGCTTGACGACATTACCTGGAATGATCTGGGGATGGATGAAATCTTCAAGCGGATGAACTATACCCTTTCCGCCACAGGGGAGGAGTATCTGTATTATAAGCTGCGAACCTTAAGCCGGAGCAGGGAGGAACTGGAGCGCTTTGAAGAGAAAGTAAGCTTTTTCGGCAGTCATCCGGATGAGCGTGTGCATTTTCAGTTCTGCATGAATAAGCTTGGGTATACGGGGAAATATTCTCTTTATGACTACATAGACAATCTGGATTATCTGGGGGAGCGGAGCAACAGGAAGCATTTATTCCTGAATTTGCTTTTTCTGCCGCTGTTTGTTCTGTGCCGGATAAATTTTTCTATGGGCCTTGTGGGATTGGCGGTGCTGATGATCTACAACATTATTTCCTACTTTAAGGAGAAGGGTGAAATTGACCCATACATTATCAGCTTTGCCTATGTCATACGCCTGCTGGGAGTCTGCGACGAACTGGAAAAGACGGGGCTTTCGGGATGCGGCGAGGAGATGGAACAGATTCGTATCCACAGGAAAAAACTTCAGGCCATGAGGCGAAACAGCTTTTGGGTCATGAATTCCAGCTCCGTCAGGGGCGGGAATGCCTCCGGAGATATCATAGGGATTCTGATGGATTATATCCGCATGATCTTTCATGTGGATTTGATTAAGTTTAACAGGATGCTTCATGTTCTGCGGGAACATGTGGAGGATGTAGATGTTTTGATAAGCACTGCAGGATACCTGGAGACAGCTGTCTCGGTATGGATATTCAGGGAGTCTCTGGAAAACGGATGGTGCCGCCCTGAGTTTGTGCAGGAGGGCAGACTGGAGCTGGAGGAGGGGTATCACCCGATGCTGGAACAGCCTGTAAAGAACAGCATTTCCGCTGAACGGGGAGTGCTGCTGACAGGCTCAAACGCTTCCGGAAAATCTACCTTTTTAAAAACGGTGGCAATCAATGCCATACTGGCTCAGTCGGTGAATACCTGTGCCGGGGACAGATATCGTGCTCCCTTTTTCCGGGTTTATACCTCTATGGCGCTTCGGGATGATCTTGCAGGGGGAGAGAGCTACTATATTGTGGAGATTAAAGCGTTAAAGCGGATTTTGGACGCTGCGGCATCAGGAGACGGACCCGTTTTATGTTTTGTGGACGAGGTGCTGCGAGGAACCAATACGGTAGAGAGGATTGCAGCCTCAACCCAGATATTAAAGTCTCTCGGCGGGATATTCTGTTTTGCTGCCACCCACGATATTGAGCTTACTGAGCTTCTGCAGGAGGAATTTGATAATTATCATTTTGAAGAAGATGTACGGGACGGCGACATCAGCTTCAATTACCGTCTGCGGACAGGAAAGGCTTCCAGCCGGAATGCTATCAGGCTGCTGGAGCTGATTGGCTATGACAGTGTGATTACAACCCGGGCATTCCGGCAGGCAGAGCAGTTTCTTACCACCGGAAGCTGGAGATAAAGGTGTGTTTCTCTTGACGGAAACGGATGAGATTGTTATACTGTAACTAAATAGTTACACAAGTAGAAGATTTGAAAAGTGAGGCCTGAGTTATGGGAAAGCTGATTGAATTTGGAAGAATGTTTTTGTCTTACGGGCTGCTGATGCTGATTATTGCGGCGGTTTGCGCAGTAGCAGTATTTATCGGTATCACCATGGCAAAGAAAAAGAATGCTGAGAATGAGGCGCTTGCGGTTTCGGAGGGAGAGCGGGAAGCTTAGGAAGGCTTAAAGCGTCAGGAGAGGAAGACATCATTCGGTGTGTTTTACACTCGGATGGTCAGATTGCATATGAATCAGTTTACGACGATACTGTGGGATGTAGACGGCACCCTGCTGGATTTTTTGTACTCTCAAAAATATGCTATTACAAAGTGTTTTCGAAGTATTGGCAGAGAGATTACAGAAGAACAGATACAGAGATATTCGAAGATTAATGATGGCTACTGGAAACGGCTGGAACTTGGAGAGGTTACAAAAGAACAGCTGTTTACAGGGCGTTTTGTAGAGCTGTTTCATGAGTACAGGATAGAAAATATTGATGTGGAGGCGTTTGCCCAAGAGTATCAGGAGGCACTGGGAAGCGTCTTTTCTTATTTGGATGATTCCCTGGAGGTATGCAGGACTTTGCAGGGCAGAGTGCGTCAGTATGTAGTTACCAACGGTGCCACTGCCACACAGAGAGGGAGGCTGGAACTGTCCGGGCTGGCTGCGGTCATGGATGATTTGTTTATCTCGGAAGAGGTGGGAGTACCAAAGCCATACAGGGCATTTTTTGATTATGTTATGGCGCACATAGAAGAGAAGGATAAGTCCAGGATACTGATTGTGGGGGATTCCATCAGCAGCGACATCAAGGGCGGTATCCAGGCCGGAATAGCTACATGCTGGTATCGGCCGGAAGGAACGGCGAAGGATTCTGTTTACCGGCCTGATTACGAAATCAGTGATCTGCACGCTCTATTTGATATTCTGGGGGTTTTATAACATGGCAAAGTCGGCAGGACAAAAACTGAAACTTCTGTATATCATAAAGCTTCTGACTGAAAATACAGATGAGAACCACCCGGTGAGTACAGCGGAAATCATTGCATATCTGGAGTCGCAGGATATTCATTCGGAACGGAAGAGCATCTATGATGACATAGAGAAGCTTTGCGATTTCGGCTATGACATCATTCAGGTGCACAACAGGCTTGGCGGCGGCTATTATATGGCAAGCCGGGATTTTGAACTGGCGGAGTTAAAGCTCCTGGTAGATGCGGTACAGTCCTCACGGTTCATTACAACAAGGAAGTCCAGAAGCCTGATCAAGAAGCTGGAACACATGGCGGGAAAGCATGATGCCGGGAAGCTCCAGCGGCAGGTCTATGTGGCGGGGCGCATCAAGACAGAGAACGAGAGTATTTATTACAATATTGACAATATTCACAAGGCAATCCAGGGAAACAGGCAGATTGAATTCCAGTATCTTGACTGGAATATGAAGAAAGAGCTTGTGCCCCGGGCGGGGAGCAGAAAGCAGGCAAGTCCCTGGGCGCTGATATGGAAGGAAGAAAATTACTACCTGGCGGCATATGATGGAACGGATGGCATCATGAAGCACTACCGTGTGGATAAAATGGGACAGGTTAAGTTATTGAAGGAGGCCAGAGAAGGGCTGGAGCAGTTTTCTGAGATAGATCCGGCGGTTTACACCAACCAGACCTTTGGTATGTTCAGCGGTGATCTGGATACAGTAACACTGCAGTTTCCCAACAGGCTGGTGGGAGTGGTGCTGGATCGTTTTGGCAGGGATGCGGACATTCGCCCCATGACGGACAGGATTTTCCGAATCCGTGCAAAAGTAGCAGTCAGCGGACAGTTCTTCGGTTGGCTGGCAGGAATCGGGAGGGAGGCCGTGGTGATTGCTCCGGCTTCAGTGAAGGAGCGGTACAGAAAATGGCTCGCCGACATTGTGGCAACCATGCAGCTGACAGCGGAGTTGCCGGAACTGCCGATGCAGTTACCACATGAAGAAACGGATGATTAAATCAGGTATCTGAATTTATCTCTAAAATTCAGGTGCCTTTTTTGTACATATTTTTTTATGATGTTCGTTGACAAGTGAGAGATTCTTCCTTATACTGTTAAATAG